>NZ_JASCPP010000060.1:0-39744 GCF_029959745.1 Pseudomonas sp. PS01298
GCGTTGGGGTGCGCAGCAGCCCTGAAACCTGCACCGCGGTTCTTCTGATGTAACGCGGCGCGTCTATTGGGGCTGCTGCGCAGCCCAACGCGGGGCAAGCCCGCTCGCCACAAGAAGCTCGCTCACCACAAGAAGCTCGTTCGTCACAACAGTCCACAGCGCAGAGGCCACCGCAAACACTTCAGCCGCCGGACTGCCCCGGGAGCATCCACACCAACCCACTCGCCTTCGCCCGCTCATGGCACAACCCCAGCACCACCCGGCGCTCGGCGTTGTCCATGCGGCTCCAGCGCGTGATTTCATCCACGGTGCGCTGGCAGCCGGTGCAGATGTCGTCGTCATCCAGCGCGCAAATGCTCACGCACGGCGAGGCGACGGGGCGTTCTATCGGGTTCATGCGTCCTGCTCGGCCAGGTCTCGCGCGTAACGCTGCGCGTTATGCACATAGTGCGCGGCGCTGGCTTCGAGCATGCGCTTCTGGGCGTCGGTGAGTTCACGCACCACCTTGCCCGGCGAGCCCATCACCAGCGAGCCATCGGGAATTTCCTTGCCTTCGCCGATCAGCGAATTGGCGCCGATGATGCAGTGCTTGCCGATCTTGGCGCCGTTGAGGATCACCGCATTGATGCCGATCAGGCTGTAGTCGTCGACGGTGCAGCCGTGCAGCATGGCGTTATGGCCGATGGTCACGCCGGTGCCCAGGGTCAATGGGTAACCCATGTCGGTGTGCATCACGCTGCCGTCCTGCACGTTGCTGTTCTTGCCGATCAGGATCAGTTCGTTGTCGCCACGCAATACCGCGTTGAACCAGACGTTGGCGCCCTCCTCCAGCTTGACCTTGCCCACCAGCGTGGCATTCGGGGCCACCCAGCTGTGTGGGTGCGTCTCGACGCGGGCATCGCCCAGGCGGTATTTCATGGTGTGTCCTCACGGCCGGCCATTCAAGCGATGGCTTAGATATTGATGAAGCTCTTGGGTGGCTGGTGCAGGCTGATCTTGGCGTCGTCATAGAGCAGATTGATCAGCTCCACGATCATGATCGCCGTCAGCCCCCAGATCTTGTATTCGCCGAACCGATAGCTGGGCACATACCAACTGCGGCCCTGGTAATCGATTCTGTGGGTATGTTCGCGCGGGTCCTGTCGGAAAAAGTCCAACGGCACGCTGAAAACGGCAGCAATCTCGGCATCGTTGGCCAGGTATTCAACGTAATCGGGGATAACCCCTACATAGGGCGTGACCCGAATGCCATGCAAGGAAATCAGCGGGCTCAGCGGGCCGATCACCTCGACCAGGCCGGGCGGCAGGCCGATTTCTTCTTCGGCTTCACGCAGGGCGGTGAAGATCAGGTCCGGGTCTTCGGGGTCGCGACGCCCGCCGGGAAAGGCCACTTCGCCACCGTGGGTCGACAGGCCGCTGGCGCGCAGGGTCAGGATCAGCTCAGGTTCGTCACTGCGGGTAATCGGCACCAGCACCGCGGCCTCGGGGAAACGCCCGTCAGTCTCCAGCGTATGGGGTGTGTGATTGCTTACCCGGCGAAGTAGCTCGTCCAGCATGAGTCATCTCGGTCTGTTGGCTACCTTGCATCATGCACCAAAGCGTGCGGGTGCCCAACCCCAAAACCCGCGCGGTGTCGCTAAACGACAACTTGCAGGGCCCTGCCGGCCACGCCAAGATAGACGCACTTTCCAGGAACCCCAGCATGAACTTCTGCAGCCAGTGCGGTAAACCGGTTACCCAACGCATTCCCGAAGGCGACGCACGCCTGCGTTTTGTGTGTGATCACTGCTCGACCATTCACTACCAGAACCCCAATATCGTCGCCGGCACCGTACCGGTGTGGGGCGATAAGGTGCTGCTGTGCCGCCGCGCCATCGAGCCGCGCCTGGGGTACTGGACCCTGCCGGCCGGCTTCATGGAAAACGGCGAGACCGTGGAACAGGCGGCCATGCGCGAAACCCTCGAAGAAGCCTGCGCCCGTGTGCGCAACCTGAGCATCTACACGCTGATCGACGTGCCGCACATCAGCCAGGTGCATATCTTCTACCGCGCCGAACTGGTTGACCTGGACTTCGCCGCCGGCCCCGAAAGCCTTGAAGTGCAGTTGTTCGACGAAGCCGACATCCCTTGGTCCGAGCTGGCTTTCCGCACGGTCGGGCGTACCTTAGAATGCTTTTTCGCTGACCGCCGCCAACAGGCGTTCCCGGTGCGCAGCGAGTCTGTGCCACCGCTGTCAAAGCCCGCCCAATAACCATCCGGCAGATCGTCGCCCAAGGGATACCGTTTCAATGCGTTGGTTGCTTGCTCTGATCTGCCTGTCGTTCGCTACGCTGTGCTGCGCCTCCACCCTGGAAACCCTGGACGGCAAACCTGTCGAAAAAGTCCTGGTGCTCAAATCCGCCCATCAGTTGCAACTGATCAACGACGGCAAGCCCCTCAAGACCTACCGCATCTCGCTCGGCAAAAACCCCAAGGGCACCAAGTTGTTCGAAGGCGACCGCCGCACGCCCGAAGGCTTCTACTGGATCGACTGGCGCAAGACCAGCGACCGCTTCAACCTGGCCATGCACATTTCCTACCCCAATATCAGCGACTCGGCCCGCGCCCGCCGCGAGGGCGTGAAGCCCGGCAGCATGATCATGATCCACGGCACGCCCGACAGCGAAGACTACCCCGAGCAGTGGTTCCACACCCTGGACTGGACCGACGGCTGCATCGGCATGCGCAACGTCGACATGCGCGAAGTCTGGAACCTGGTCAAGGACGGCACCATGATCGAGATTCGGCCGTAATCCTCGACCGCCGGTAAAATAATTCGAAAATAATTCCTGCCCTGCGCAGCCCCCTGCCGGTGAATACCAGTTCACCGCGCGGGCTGTGCACTTCTGCGCGCCCTAAAGACCTCTCTAATACCACTTGATACCACGCACCCTTAAGGTGCCCTGAAACCGGCACTTGCACCGTTTTGGCAGCATTGACATGGTATTTAAGTGGTATTAGCTTCCGGCCAATACCGGGCGACAACACTCCAATAACCGCATCGGAAACCTTAACGATGAACCCCATCCTGACGCTGCGTCCCGACGACAAACAATCCACGCCGCTGTACCTGCAACTGGCGCGCAACCTGGAAGCGGCGATTCACGCCGGCCAGTGGAAATCCGAGCAGGCGTTGCCCTCGGAGCGTGCCCTCAGCGAGCAGTTGAGCATTTCGCGGGTCACCGCCCGCAAGGCGCTGGAAGTGCTGTTTACCCAAGGCCTGATTCGCCGCAGCCAGGGCTCCGGCACGTTTATCACGCCACGCCTGGAACAGCCGCTGTCGCGCCTGTCGGGCTTCAGCGAGATGTTGCGTCTCAAGGGGTTTGTGCCCACCTCACAGTGGCTGGAGCGCGACATCACCCCGCCGACTCACGAAGAACTGATCCGCCTGGGCCTGTCGCCGACCGACAAGGTCGCGCGGCTCAAACGCCTGCGCAAGGCCGATGATACGGTCATGGCAATCGAAATGACGGCAATGCCCGCCTCCGTGCTGCCACAGCCGCAGGCCATCGGCAACTCGTTGTACGAATACCTCGAAGGCATCGGCAAACCCGTCGTCCGCGCCTTGCAACACATCCAGGCGATCAACGCCTCGGACGAGTTCGCCAAGCTGGTGGGCATCGCCCCCGGCACCGCCATGCTGCTAATGACCCGGGTCGGCTACACCGCCGACAACACGCCGATCGAAATCACCGACACCTACTGCCGCAATGACTACTACGACTTTGTCGCAGAGCTGCGCCGCTATGACTTCGCCGCCGAGCTGCGGCCTTAGAGAACTGCCCATGTCCGAAGACAATATCCTCACGCCCCACGGCTGGATGCGCGGCCGCCTGGTGCACGAGCACGGCAAGGTCACCGCCATTGAAGGCGTGCCTTGCGACCCTGCCGACAACGAACTGCCCTACCTGCTGCCGGGCTTTATCGACCTGCATGTGCACGGCGGTGGCGGCAAGGACATCATGGAAGGTGCCGACGCCTTCGAGACCATCACCCGCACCCACGTGCGCTTTGGCACCACCTCGCTGCTGGCCACCACCATGACCGCACCGGTGGATGAAATCTCCAGCGTGCTCGGTCAGCTCGGCACCTTCTGCGAGCAGCGTCCTACAGGCAGCGCCCGTGTCCTCGGTGTGCACCTGGAAGGGCCCTACATCAATCCCGGAAAACTCGGCGCACAACCCAACTTCGCCCACACCGCATTGATGGAAGAAGTGGAAGCCTACCTGCGCCTGGCGCCGATCCGGGTGATCACCATCGCCCCGGAAATCGCCGGGCATGACGGCCTGATCCGTGCCCTCAGCCAACGCGGGGTGCGCATGCAGATCGGCCACACGCTGGGCAGCTACGAAGAAGGCGTCGCCGCCCTCGCCGCCGGCGCCACCAGTTTCACGCATCTGTATAACGCCATGAGCCCGCTGCATCACCGCGAGCCGGGCATCGTCGGCGCCGCGCTGGCACACGCGCAATATGCCGAACTGATCCCGGACTTGCTGCACGTGCACCCCGGTGCCATGCGCGTCGCCCTGCGTTCGATCCCATGCCTGTACTGCGTCACCGACTCCACCGCCGCCGCCGGCATGCCAGATGGCGAATACAAGCTGGGCAGCCACACCGTGACCAAGTGCCTGGGCGGCGTACGCCTGGCCGACGGCACCCTGGCCGGGAGCACCCTGACCATGGACCAGGCGCTGCGCAACCTGGTGAAGATCGGCCTGCCTATCAGCGAAGCCTCACAACGCCTGTCGCAATTTCCTGCGGACTACCTGGGCCTGGAAGAACGCGGCCGCCTGCAACCCGGCAGCTTCGCCGACTGCGTACGCCTGGACCGCTCCCTGCACCTCACCGACGTCATGGTCGAAGGAGAAACCATTGTCTTCAAAAATGCTTGAAGAGGCCCTGGCCTCCCGCGATGCCGTTGCGGCGCAACTGCAACGCCTGGACCCGCTGCTGGAAGAAATCGCCGGCCGCCTGCGTCGCCAGCCGCCGCAAGTGGCGATGACCATCGCGCGCGGCAGTTCGGACCACGCCGCCAGTTACTTCGCCTACCTGGCCATGCAGCACGTGGGCATCCCGGTGGCATCGTTGCCGATGTCGGTGGTGACCCTGTTGCAGGCGCCCTTGAAAGTCAGCGGCCAGGTGGCGTTCGGCTTCTCGCAATCGGGGCAAAGTCCGGACCTGGTCAACAGCCTGCGCCTGCTGCGCAAGCGGGGAGCCTTGAGCATTTCGCTGGTGAACGCCGAAGACTCGCCGCTGGAGGCTGCGTGTGAATTCCACGTGCCGCTGTGCGCCGGGCCGGAACTGAGTGTCGCCGCGACCAAAAGCTTTATCGCCACCCTCAGCGCCAGCGCGCAGTTGATTGGCCACTGGAACCAGGAAGCCGATTTGCTCCAGGCCTGCCGTGCCCTGCCCGAAGGCCTGAGCGAAGCCGCCGGGCAGGATTGGCGCCCCGCCATCGACGCCCTGCGCGACTGCCAGCAATTGATGGTGATCGGCCGTGGCGCCGGGTTTGCCATCGCGCAGGAGGCCGCGCTCAAGCTCAAGGAAACCTCGGCGATCCAGGCCGAAGCCTTCAGCAGCGCCGAAGTGCGCCACGGGCCGATGGCCTTGATCGATGAAGACTACCCCTTGCTGGTATTCGCCCCACGCGGCGCCGAGCAGGCCGGCCTGTTGAGCCTGGCCGCCGATATGCGCCAGCGCGGCGCCCGCGTGCTGTTGGCCGCACCGGACGATATCGCCGAGCGTGACCTGACCTTGAGCCGCGCCGAACACCCGAGCCTGGACCCGATCCTGGCGATCCAGAGCTTTTACGTGATGGCCGCCGGCCTGGCTGAAGCGCGGGGCATGGACCCGGACCAGCCGCGTCACCTGAGCAAAGTTACCCGCACTCACTGAGTCGCGTTTTCCTGATGAGTACCGTGCCCATGTCCTACAACAATAATGAATTGACCCTTAGCGCCCCACTCAGTGGTCCGCTGCTGACCCTGGGCAACGTTCCCGACGAAGTGTTCGCCAGCGGCGCCATGGGCGACGGTATCGCCATCGATCCGCTCAATGATTGCCTGCACGCGCCCTGCGATGGCGAGATCATTCATGTCGCCCGCACCGGGCACGCGCTGACGATCCGCGCGCAAAACGGTGCCGAGTTGCTGATGCACGTGGGCATCGACACCGTGGAACTCAACGGCGAAGGTTTTGCCTTGCTGGTCAAGCAAGGGGCACGGGTCAGCAGTGGCCAGGCTTTGGTGCAGTTCGACCTGGACCGCATTGCGCGCCAGTGCAAGAGCCTGGTCAGCTTGATTATCCTGACCAATGGCGAGCGCTTCGAATTGCGTCCGGTGGCCGCGCAAAGCGTCAGAGTCGGCGAACCGTTGCTGCACGTGATACCGCGCTCAACCGCACCGGGCCAAACCGCTGTGGATAACTCATTGACTGAAGCCAGCGCGAGCGTGCGCATCACCCATCGCGGCGGCCTGCACGCACGGCCGGCGGCGCTGATCCGCAAAACCGCCGAGGGCTTCAGCAGCCAGGCGCAGTTGCATTTCGGCGCCAAGTCGGCCGCCTGCAACAGTTTGATCGGCGTGTTGGGCCTGGGGGTCGGCGAAGGCGACGAGGTGCGCGTGACGTGCCGCGGCAAAGACGCCGAGGCCGCGTTGCAGGCGCTGGTCGCGGCGCTGTCAGTCGCGGTCAAGGAGGCCCCTCCAGCGCCGCTCGTCGCGGCGCCACGGCGGGCGAATACCGAAGCCGGTGTATTGCAAGGCGTGTGCGCAGCACCCGGGCTGGTCTGTGGCCCACTGTTCCACCTGGCGGGTATCGAGCTGCCGGCAGACCCCGGCCAGCATCGCGCCGACGAACAACTGCAACGCCTGGACGCGGCCCTGGAGCAGGTGCGCGGCGAAATCCGCAAGACCCTGGACCACGCCCGGCAACGCCAGGCCGTCGAGGAAGAAGAGATCTTCGCCGCCCACCTAGCCCTGCTGGAAGACCCGACCCTGCTGGAAGCCGCCACCGCAGCCATCGAACAGGGCAGCGCCGCCACCCATGCCTGGCGTGATGCAATCCAGGCGCAATGCGCAGTGTTGCTGGCCTTGGGCAAACCGCTGTTCGCCGAGCGCGCCAATGACCTGCGCGACCTGCAGCAGCGGGTCCTGCGCGCGCTGCTCGGCGAAGCCTGGCACGTCGAATTGCCCGCCGGGGCGATTGTCAGCGCGCACGAACTGACACCGTCGGACTTGCTGCAACTGAGCGCGCAAAACGCGGCCGGTATCTGCATGGCCGAAGGTGGCGCCACCTCCCATGTGGCGATCCTTGCGCGGGGCAAAGGCCTGCCGTGTGTGGTCGCGTTAGGGGCAGAAGTGCTCGATGTGCCGCAAGGCCAGCGCGTGGTGCTCGACGCTGGCAACGGCCGCCTGGAACTGGCGCCCAGCGAAGCGCGCCACGCCGAAGTGCACCAGATTCGCGACGTGCAGCAACGCCGTCGCCAGCAGCAACAGGCCCAGGCCGGGCAACCGGCACACACCCTCGATGGCGTGAGCATCGAGGTAGCGGCCAATGTCGCCTCCAGCGCCGAGGCCCAACTGGCCTTTGCGAACGGCGCCGACGGCGTCGGCCTGCTGCGCACCGAATTCCTCTTCGTCGACCGCCGCACTGCGCCGGATGAACAGGAACAGCGCCAGGCCTATCAAGCCGTGCTGGATGCGATGGGCGACAAGTCGGTGATCATCCGCACCATCGACGTCGGCGGTGACAAGCAGCTCGACTACCTGCCGCTGCCTGTCGAGGCCAACCCGGTGCTGGGCCTGCGCGGGATTCGCATGGCCCAGCTGCGCCCGGAATTGCTCGACCAGCAGCTGCGCGCGTTGCTGCAAGTCAGTCCGCTGGAGCGCTGCCGCATCCTGCTGCCGATGGTCAGCGAGGTCGACGAACTGCTGCAGATCCGCCAGCGCCTGGATGAGCTGTGCGCTGAGCTGGAACTGACCCAACGCCCGGAGCTGGGGGTCATGATCGAAGTGCCCGCCGCCGCGCTGATGGCCGAGCAGTTGGCCAAGCATGCGGACTTTCTGTCCATCGGCACCAATGACCTGTCCCAGTACACCCTGGCCATGGACCGCGACCACGCCGGCCTCGCCGCGCGGGTCGATGCCTTGCACCCGGCCTTGCTGCGGTTGATCCACCAGACGTGTGTTGGCGCCGCCAAGCATGGGCGTTGGGTTGGGGTGTGTGGCGCCCTGGCATCCGACCCGCTGGCGACGCCGGTACTGGTCGGCCTGGGGGTCAGCGAGCTGTCGGTGAGCGCGCCGCAAATCGGAGAAATCAAGGACCGTGTCCGTCACCTGGACGCGGCGCAATGCCGGCAACTGAGCCAAGGGCTGCTCGACCTGAGCAGCGCCAGGGCGGTTCGCCAAGCCTGTCAACACCACTGGCCGCTGAGCTGACAACAACAAGAAAAAGGAGACCCGCCATGTACCAATTATTCATCGAAGGGCTGCAACGCCTGGGCCGCGCGCTGATGCTGCCCATCGCCATCTTGCCGATTGCCGGCCTGCTGCTGCGCCTGGGTGACACCGACCTGTTGAACATCGCCGTCATGCACGATGCCGGGCAGGCAATCTTCGCCAACCTGGCGCTGATCTTCGCCATCGGCATCGCCGTGGGCTTTGCCCGCGACAACAACGGCACCGCCGGGCTGGCCGGAGCCATTGGCTACCTGGTGATGGTCTCCACGCTCAAGGTGATGGACTCAACCATCAACATGGGCATGCTCGCCGGTATCGCCAGCGGGCTGATGGCCGGTGCGCTGTATAACCGCTTCAAGGACATCAAGCTGCCGGAGTACCTGGCGTTCTTCGGCGGGCGACGGTTCGTGCCGATTGTCACCGGGTTTTCGGCGGTGGCCCTGGGAGTGATCTTTGGCCTGATCTGGCCGCCAATCCAGCACGGCATCAACAGCTTCGGCGTGCTGCTGATGGAAAGCGGCAGCTTCGGCGCGTTTGTGTTTGGCGTGTTCAACCGCCTGCTGATCGTCACCGGCCTGCACCATATCCTCAACAACATGGCGTGGTTTGTGTTCGGCAGCTTTACCGACCCGGTAACCGGCGCGGTGGTCACCGGCGACCTGACCCGCTACTTTGCCGGCGACCCCAAAGGCGGCCAGTTCATGACCGGCATGTTCCCGGTGATGCTGTTCGGCCTGCCCGCCGCGTGCCTGGCGATGTACCGCAACGCCCTGCCGGAGCGGCGCAAAGTGATGGGCGGGATTTTCCTGTCGATGGCGCTGACCTCGTTCCTCACCGGCGTGACCGAGCCGATTGAATTCGCCTTCATGTTCCTGGCGCCGTTCCTGTACCTGATCCACGCGCTGCTCACCGGCCTGTCGATGGCGCTGACCAATATGTTGAATATCCACCTGGGCTTCACATTCTCCGGTGGGTTTATCGACATGGTGCTGGGCTGGGGCAAATCCACCAATGGCTGGCTGGTGGTCCCGGTTGGCCTGGCATATGCCGCGATCTACTACAGCGTCTTCAGTTACTGCATCCGCCGCTTCAACCTGAAAACACCGGGCCGCGAGGATATCCAGGTGGCGCAGGCTGAAGCGATGACTGACAACCAGCGCGCCACGGCTTATATCCAGGCCTTGGGCGGCGCGGCGAACCTGCTCAGCGTGGGCGCCTGCACCACGCGCCTGCGGTTGGACATGGTCGACCGCAACAAAGCCGTGGATGCCGAGTTGAAAGCCCTGGGGGCGATGGCCGTCGTGCGGCCTGGCAATGGGGGCAGCCTGCAAGTGGTGGTCGGGCCACTGGCTGACAGCATTGCCGATGAAATTCGGCTGGCCATGCCATCGTTTGTGGCCAGCGCACCGGCGGCAGTGGCGCCTGTGGATAAGTCTGTCGCCGTGAATGTGCAGGAAGCCGAGCAATGGCTGAGCGCACTCGGCGGTCGCACGAATGTGCGCCAGCTGGAAGCGGTGGCGATGACCCGGCTGCGGGTGGAACTGGGCGATGATTCGGAGTTGTCCGAAGCTCAACTGACGGCGCTCGGGTGCCAGGGGGTGAGCCAGCTGGACAGCGGTGTGTGGCACCTGCTGATTGGCGACAAGGCGTCGGGCTTGAGCGAGGCACTTGAACGGCTGGTCAATGCCCGCGAGGTCGGCGCCAAGGTATAGCGCAGCGGTGGCAGTGCGGGCCATTCGCGGGCAAGCCCGCTCCCACAGTTGATCGGTGCCCGACCGGGCAATGCGGTCGGAGCGGGCTTGCAGTCGCGGTCGCTGAATGTGCAGCGACTGCAGAAGATGCGTGAGGCGGGCTCCGACGGACAACCCGAAAGGTTTGTGGAAAATCTCCGAAAACTGGAGATATCACAGACGGCAAAAACCCGACTTAAGTCGGGTTCTTTGATAGCGATTCATGCCTAAGCAGATACCGAACGTTGCTCGGCTTCGTAATGGCGGGTCTGAAAAGGCATTAACGCTTGAGCCTTCAATCCCAGCCCTTCACTCAAACCCCACGACACCGCCAACTCATCGCGGCGACTGCCAAGCGCAACAGTACCCTGCCGTTTTACCTCTTGTTTGGACGCAGCAGCCTGAAAAAGCTCAAGCACCTTCAGCACTTCGACTACCCGACTGTCTGTCGCACACGAAAAGCGCGTGAAACGCTCCAGCAAATAACCTGCGCGACGAAGCTCCACCTCACTGGAGTGTACTTCCAGAAACGCCTTTACCTCTCCCACAAGACTAGTGTCTGAATACCAAACCGCTTTTGCCGCGCAGACAAGGGCACTGTCATCAGCCTGATTCAGCGGACTTTTGACCAGCATATCCAAGGCATCGGAGAGGACAGGACCGTTAATAGGCTTCATCAACTTCAGTTTCCAGGTAATCGTGCAAGATATTGGTCAGTACAGAGGCAGGTGGTTCCTTGTTGCCAACATACATATCAATTGCCTGCAATGCCAGCCGACGGAACTCAGTGGTCACAATGAACCCAGCCCTGAGCAGGGCCATGATGTCGCCTACATCCTGATCAGTAGCTCGACCCAGCTTGGAGATCGCAATGTCGATAGGTGCAGCAATATGCAGATGCAGTGCAGACTCAGCAGTAAACTCTGCCAGGGGAATACTTCGCTCCCAATAATCCTCGTGAAGCGGACCAAAGCCGGTGTTGTATTGAAGGTCGTAATTGAGCTCCATGACACGGCCAGACTGCTCGTCGAAAAATTGCTCTGGAAACTCTGCCAGTAACGTCTGCAGGCGCAACTTGTGGTGAATATTCGTGCAATAAATCTCCGCATCAACGTCCGTGGATACACGGTGGTGGGTATATAGGTGGACAGCACAGCCACCGAACACGATGACCTTGACTGCTCCTGGCTTTGCTCCCTCAAGGATCAATTCCACTTCAATGGATTTGAACATTGAAATCAGTGCTTGTCCGAGTGAGCTACTCGTATTGAGGCGCGGAGCGACAACATAAGGGGTTTCCATTTCTTGAATCTCAAGCCAGTGCAACACTGCTGAACGGGCCTTGAACTCAAATCCCGATCACTGAATGGTCAGTGACCAACAAAGGCTATTCAGCAGAGTTCCGAGGGACAACCCGAAAGGTTTGTGGGAAATCTCCGAGACTCGCTGTGTTCAACCCGCCGCGCTATCCATGAACGCCGGGCAAGTCACCAGGATGTGTCGGCACCTGCCTGCGCTAGTTATCTACCGCCTGGTCAACTTCCCGCCTGCGCATGCTGAGGGTTCTTACCCCCAGCATGGAGAGCGTGCCTGTGAGCACCACACCCCAGACCTTTGAAGGCATCAAGGGCCACCTCAACCAGATCGGGCATCACTTGCTCCAGGTCGAGTCGCCGTTAGTCCCCGAACACACGCCGTCCGCAGCCCTGGCTTATCTGGAGCGCGTCAATCGGATCCTGACGAATTACCGCCAGCAATTCCTGGCCAAGAGCCGGCCCCTCTATCAAGGACTGACGTCAAGCAATCTGCCCACCCAAGTGACGGCGCTCAAGACCACACTGAACGCTCACCTGCTGCACCTCGATCGCTATGAGCAAATCGATGGCAAGCCCCTTAAATCCTTCATGACGTTTGACGCCGGGTACACGGCGCTGGCCAACGAAACGGCGCTGAGTGCCGAGGACCGCCTGCTGCATCCGCAGCAACAGGCCATGCTTGAGCGTGTGCCGCTGGGTATCACGCTGCGCCCAGGCTTGTATGCGTTGAGCTTCAGCTACCAGCAACGCACCGTCGAACTGGCGGGCGCCTTTGTGCTGACGGAAAAATCCAGCCCGCAGGTCGCCGACCTGACATCTGCGCCGCCGGTGGGCGAAGTGATGCTGTACACCCCTGCGCGCGGCATCGAGTGCTTCGGCTCACTGGCGCAGTTGAACAGCCAATGGCTGCAGGCGATGGACGATGCCGAGCAACGGCGCACCTTCATGCACCTGCTGCCCGCGCGCTATGGCGATATCACGCCGGGAGCGATCTGGCCGCTGGCGCTGACGCCGATCAGTGACAAACCGCTGTTTGAACATACCTATGACGCGCTGATCGACAAGCGCACCCAGGACATCGAGCGCGCCTTGAGCCTGGAGGACAACCCCACGCACGATGCCGCCCAACTGATTGACGCACTGGACCGTGCCATCACCGCAGCGTTGCCGGACTTCAACGCACGCCTGGGCTGGCGCGCACGACAGCTACTGGAGCGCTACCTGCGCCAGAGCGCGCCGGATTGGTATCGCAGCGCCAGCGACACCCGTCGCGCCACGCTCGCCACCCACCTGGCAAGTTACAACGAGGCCCGCGAGCAACTGCTCGACCTGCTGGGCCCAGTCACCACACCTGAAGACCTGGCGCGCTACCAATGGCTCGAACGCTTGAGCGATGAACTGGACATCCACGACCTGGCGCCGCAGGACCTGATGGTCAGCACCCGGCGCTACGTCGATCCCATCGGCGAATATGAACACGAGCGCAGCCTGATCGACCTGGCCCTGCGCGGGCTGCAAACCGGCGACGCGCTGGCGGGCTCGGACTTCCTCACCAAAACCACCCTGACCTACCAGGATGCCCCCCTGCCCAAGGCCTACCGGGACCTGACACCTGCTTGGCTGGTGGAGACGCTGGGCACGTTGCAACCGCGTATCGAGTTCGCCGACCTGCAACAACAGATGCATGCCAAACCGGCCGTCAGCCAGGCAATCGAACGGATGCTCGACCAACGCATCAACGCACTGGCGTACACCGCCGTGTTGCAGGGGCATCTCAGTGACGAGGATTACGGGCTGATCACCGACCTGCGCCAGGGCAACGCCCCCCACCTCAGCGCCGCCACACTGTCGCTGCACGAAGCGCAGTTGCAGGACCTGTGGGTGTTGCGCAAAACCGACGCCAGCGGCGCTGTAATCCGCCTGCTGCTGTGCACGCCGCAAGCGCCTCGGGACCAGCAGTTCCTGGGGTTCAACAGTGAGGGCGAGTGCCGAAGCCATATTCTTGGCTGGAGCCTGGACAATGGCACGCGGCATCCGCCAGGCACGCTCACCGACTACCTGATCAAGCGGGTTGCGCTGCGTTTTCGCGCAGCAATGACACACGTATTGACCAGCATGAGCATCGAGCCAGGTGCGCATGAATCCATAGAAATCAGCTTCGGCCACATCGGCAGCCACGCCGCGTGCCTCAAGGCCATGGCGGCGCACGTGCTGGCCACACGGGTCGATGACTATGAATTCAGCACCCCGAACTGGTTCCGCTCCACCAGCATCGACACCCGCCAGAAGCTATTGAAGCTGGTGGAAGACGGCGAGGGCGCGCTGCTCACCTATAACGAGTTTCCGCTGTCTGACGCGAAGTTCCCAAGCTTCAATGATTATCTGCATGAACAGGCCAGACAGCGCCTGAACCTGCTGTTGGGACGCAGGGGCAACGATGTGGACCCCGACACCGTGTGGGCCTTCTCGCCCCCGGCATTGATAGGCTCATCGACCCCTGCGCCCATGACCTACACGCAGCTGTACCGCGACGGTTACGCCGATGGCGTAGGTTTTCTCGACGAGAAATTCTCCCGCTCAGCGCGGTTCAGAGGCCCGAAGGGTGTTGACCTGAGCCCGATCACGGGGCCCACGGGCGCGCTCACGGTGGCACGCTCGGTGACGGGCACCTGGGTCGGCCAACGCTACATCAACAAGGTCAAGGCTCAACTGCTGAACGTCGGCAGTGCGGACTATGACCTGCGACGCAATGCGACCCTGGCCATCACTCAGCGCCAGATGCAGAACGCCGGCCTTGAATGCCGCCTGCAGGGGGAGATCGCCGGAAGTGATTGGGCATGGCTGGAGCGCAGTATCGCCAGCATGGGCGAGACCGCCCCCGCCACGCGCACCACGTATGCGATCCATCGCCTGCTGCTGGATGGCGAATGGGTAATGGGAAATTTCCTCTTCAGCCATCCCGGTTTCCCGACAGTGCTCTACACCCCCAATGCACCGGATGGCATCAGCTTTCGCGAGGCTCGGCAGTTCAACTACCTGCTGAAAAAAATGCCCGCCATGCTCGGTTACTTCACCCAGCGGGTGGGTACCCGATCCCAGGTCAGGGTGCGTGCCTTCCTGGATGCCGCCAAGGCACAACTGCCCGAGGGCCTGAACCGCACCGACATCAGCCCGCCACGCTATGATTCGACCCGCGAGCAAACACCGCTGCAGGATCTGCGCCGGGCCCTGTATGACATGCCGCTGCAGCGCAAGATCGACGACATTGAAGGCACCACGAACAACCGCACCCGAATGGTCACCGGCATCCTGTGGACCTGCGTGGAGTGGGTCACCGCCATCGCCACTGCGCCGTTCCCGACTCTCAGCCTGAGCCTGGGCATGCTGTTGGCATTCAAGGACGGCATGCTGGCCCTGCACGCTTATCAGCAGGGTGACAACGAAGCGGCCGTGGAGCACTTGATCGGTTACGTGCTCAACAGCGCCGGCGCAGCGTTCACCGACCTGCGCCCGGCGCTGGTTTCGCTCAAGCAGCTTGCACGTCCGGGCGTACGCCAAGTCGCCAAAAGCAGCGCGTTGTCGAGCGAGCGGTTGAACCTGGTCGAGCCGCTGCAACCCAAGCCGCCGGCGCCGCAGAACATGCAACCCGTGCTGTTTGACGGTGAAGCCCTGTGGGCGAAAAACACCCCGGACCCGATCGGTCGCTATTTGCTCTACCGGCTCGACCCGGCCACCGGCAAGCTGGTTTCCACCACCCGCGTGGCAGCCCCTGACGCGCAAGGCGTGTGGCGCCGTACCGGGGTCGTCGGTGGCGCGCCCAAATATGAAAGGCTACCCGACACACCGCAGCAGCTCACACCCTATGAGATGCCGGCAAAGTACGCGAGCAAACTGGAGCCGGTCCTCAACCCGCAGGTGCGCGAAGGGATGATGCGCTGGTCTGAATGGAATTTCGACTCGCCGAACGTGATTCTGGGCAGTGCTGCGGTGGAACTCAAACCCCTGCGCACCGCGTACCTGCAACAGGCCGAACGCCTGGCCACGGACGCCGAGGATTTTTTCAAGAACCTCGACCCGCTGCCCGTTCGCGCTGATCCACCGGCGATCGACGCCAGCATGCCGTTCTCGCAACTGCTCGCCAGCGACGCCTTCAGCGCCAACAAGAACCTGGTGATCGGCGCGATACCCGACTCCATCGCCAGCAAACAACTGCTGATCACCCAGATGGACACCTTGATCAGCAAAGGCTTCAAACACCTCTATATCGAGTACCTGCCCACCGATGTCTTCCGCTCGAAACTGCAGAAGCTCAACAGCGGCAAATCCTGGCTACACATCGAAAAGCACCTCAAGGCTGTGGATAAAGCCTTGGGCTTTGCCGAAAACGCCGAGTATTCCTACGTCAGCCTGGTGCGCAAGGCCCAGGAAAAGGGCATGAAGGTCAACGCCCTGGACGCCTCCACGTCTTACCTGCTGGACGATGCCCTGCTGATGGGCGACACCCCACCGACTCTGCCACGCAGCAACAGTGTGAGGAATTTCTACTCCCACAAGGCCATTGAGGCCGATGCGCTCAACGAGCTGGATGAGCGCTGGATAGCCTTGGTGGATCATTCCCGCGTGCGCACGTTCGAGGGCACCCCAGGCCTGGCAGACCTGCAGGACGCCGTCGCACTGCGCGTGGTGGATGTGGCCGCGGATCAGCCTGTCGGCGTGTGGCTCGACGCGCCGGGCGCCATTGCCGGTGACTCGCTGGCCAAAGGCGATTACCGCCTGACCGTGCAGACCCCGTACGCAGCGCCCAAGGCTGCAGCGGCGTCCAGCGCGGTGGCGGATGCGGTGACGCATTACAGCGACTACGACATTGCCCCCGCACTACATGGCAGCATCACCCGCCAGGCCGAGGTGCCGCATGGGCTCAATCCCATCTATGTTCCGCAGAATCCGGCCCATCACGAAGCGTTCCAGGCCTTCAAGGACGCCAGGCATCGCTTGAGTACAGATGCAAAAAACTACCTGGACACCCACGTACCGCCAACCCGGCCAGATCCCGCCATCCTGGCTTCGCCCAAGCCTGCGGAGGCGTTCCTGGACAACCTGCGCCAGAGCGACTTCGCAGGGCTCGTAATCGGTGAGGGTCAAACTGCACGATCCAGCAAGCGGTGGCTGCGCGAGTCGATGGGGAAACTCAAGACGCTGGGATTCAAGACGCTTTACGTGGAGCACCTGCTGACCGATATGCATCAGGCCCAGCTGGATCTGTTCTTGACCACGCAACGGCTTCCGGACGACCTCAAGCGCTACCTCAAACAACTGGATCGGGGTTACATGCCCAATTACAAAGGCAGCGACACCTATACCGAGGTTGTCCAGGCGGCGGCCAGGCACGGCCTGCGCATCCGCGCCCTGGACTGCATCGCCAGTTACAACATCAAGGGGCTGGCGGAGAAAGACCTGGCCCGCAACCGGATGTTCAGCTACTTCGCCTCCAAGGTCATCGCGGCCGACCAGGCGGCGCACGGGCCTCACAAATGGGTCGCCTTCGTTGGCAGCACTCACACCAACATGAACCTGGGCGTTCCGGGCCTGGCGGAACTGCAAGGCGCGGTCAGCCTGCATGTCAGGGATACGGCCCCGGCATTGGCCAAGAACATTCGTCCGGGTGGCTGGGAGACCCTGCACGAGGGCATTAGCCCGAGGGCCTTGCGCGGCGATTTCATACTCGACGCCGGCGTTGCCGGAACCCAGGCTCCAGCCCCCTTTGTGCCTGCGGACAGGTCGCGCTTGAACCGACCCGGCTTGTACCTGATCGAACGCCCGTCGCCGTCACAGAGCAACCTGGTGCATCACTCCCGCAGCGGGGAGATCGTCTCGACACCGATCAAGATCGATAAGGATGGGCTGTTTTATGTCGACCGCTGGGCGCAGATGCAAGGCCAGCGCTTCAGCCACGAAAAGATATTGATCGACGCGTTGCATGTTGAAGTGAGGTTAGTCCCCGCACCGTAAAGTGTCAGCTGCGGCTGGATGACAGCCCACAAAAAACCCGCTGGCCAACCTGGCCCAGCGGGTTTCTTGATGACAGCTTGCGGGTCAGAAATCCGCCAACTGCCACACTTCATAAGCCGGTGTTTCATAGGGGTGGCTGAGTTTCAGCGCGGCCACAACAGCCACAATCAGCTCATCCGCCACCACCAGCTCAACCTTCCATTCCTCAACCACTTCCACCTGGCCGACTTGCCCGATAAACGGCTGGCTGCCGTCCAACGCGCGAAATTGGCCCTGGCCCAGCACTTGCCAGGCGCAGCTGTCGTAGTCGCCGATGCGCCCGCCGCCGGCTGCGAAGACGGCGGTTTTCACCGTCTCTACATGGCTGTCGGGCACAAAGAAGGCAAGCTTGTACACCGCCTTAGTTCACCCACACGCGCGCGTTGCGGAACATGCGCATCCAGGCGCCATCTTCGTTCCACTCTTCCGGGCGCCACGAGTTCTGCACGGCACGGAACACACGCTCAGGGTGCGGCATCATGATGGTCACGCGACCGTCACGGCTGGTGAGACCGGTGATCCCGCGCGGCGAGCCGTTCGGGTTGGCCGGGTAGGTCTCGGTGACCTTGCCGTGGTTGTCGACAAAACGCATGGCCACGCAACCGGACAGGTCGGCTTCGAGCAAGGCTTCTTCGCTTTCGAACTCGGCATGACCTTCACCGTGGGCGATGGCGATTGGCATACGCGAACCGGCCATGCCTTGCAGGAAGATCGAGTTGGATTCCTGCACCTGCACCATCGCAACACGGGCTTCGAACTGCTCGGAACGGTTACGCACGAAGTGCGGCCAGAACTCGCTGCCCGGGATCAGCTCGTGGAGGTTGGACATCATCTGGCAACCGTTGCACACACCCAGGGTGAAGCTGTCGTTGCGTTCGAAGAAGCCCTGGAAGGCGTCGCGGGCACGGCTATTGAACAGGGCCGACTTGGCCCAGCCTTCGCCGGCACCCAGCACGTCGCCGTAGGAGAAACCGCCGCAGGCCACCAGGCCTTTGAACTCGTTGAGGTCAACGCGACCGGCGAGGATGTCGCTCATGTGCACGTCGATCGCATTGAAGCCGGCACGGTCGAACGCGGCCGCCATTTCCACCTGGCCGTTGACGCCCTGCTCACGCAGTACGGCAACTTGTGGGCGGATGCCTTTCTTGATGTACGGCGCGGCGATGTCCTGGTTGACGTCGAAGCTGAGCTTGGTGCTCAGGCCCGGGTTGTCTTCTTCCAGGATCACGTCGAATTCCTGCTCGGCGCAGTCGGCGTTATCGCGCAGGCGTTGGATCTGGTAGCTGGTCTCGGACCACTGGCGTTGCAGCAAGCGGCGCTGGCCGGCAAACACGGTATCGCCATTGAACGAGATGTTGATCTCGCCGTTGTTGATCGGCTGGCCGATCACCGCCACGCAGTCGTCCAGGCCAGCGGCGCTGAACTGTGCGAGTACGTCCGGGGTTGCGTCCTGGCGCACCTGGATCACCGCACCCAACTCTTCGTTGAACAGGATGCCGTTGATTTCGGCAGCATCCTCGGCAACGCTGTCGAGCACGATGTTCAGGCCGCAGTGACCGGCAAACGCCATCTCGACAACGCTGGTCAGCAGGCCGCCATCGGAACGGTCGTGGTAAGCCAGCAGGTGGCCATCGGCGTTGAGGCCCTGGATCACGGCGAAGAAGGCCTTGAGGTCTTCGGCATCGTCGACATCCGGCGCCTGCTTGCCGAGCTTGCCGTGGGTTTGTGCGAGGATCGAGGCGCCCATGCGGTTCTGGCCGCGACCGAGGTCGATCAGGATCAGGTCGGTGGTGCCCTTGTCCATGCGCAGTTGCGGGGTCAGGGTCTGGCGAATGTCGGTGACCGGGGCGAAACCGGTGACGATCAGCGACAGCGGCGAGGTGACGCTCTTGTCCACGCCTTCATCGTTCCAACGGGTGGCCATGGACATCGAGTCCTTGCCCACCGGGATGGTGATGCCCAGCTCAGGGCACAGCTCCATGCCGACCGCTTTTACGGTGTCGTAAAGACGCGCGTCTTCACCCGGGTGACCAGCAGCGGACATCCAGTTGGCCGACAATTTGATGTCGGACAGCTTGCCGATGCGCGAGGCTGCGATGTTGGTGAGGGTTTCACCAATGGCCATGCGGCCCGACGCCGGGGCGTCCAGCAGGGCCAGCGGCGTACGCTCGCCCATGGCCATGGCTTCGCCGGTGTAGACGTCGAAACTGGTGGCGGTGACGGCAACGTCGGCCACGGGAACCTGCCACGGGCCGACCATTTGGTCACGAGCCACCAGGCCGGTGATGGTGCGGTCGCCGATGGTGATCAGGAAGCTTTTGCTCGCCACGGCCGGGTGGTGCAGCACACGTTCGATGCTGTCGGCCAGGTCGAGGGTGCTTGGGTCGAAATCATCGCCCAGCTCGGCTTCACGTACCGCCGAACGGTGCATGCGCGGGGCCTTGCCCAGCAGCACTTCGAGCGGCATGTCGACCGGGCTGTTGCCGAAGTGGCTGTCGGTGACGGTCAGTTGCGGCTCGGCAGTGGCTTCGCCGACCACGGCAAACGGGCAGCGCTCGCGTTCGCAGATGGCCTGGAAGCGTGCGAAGTCTTCAGCGCCGACGGCCAGCACGTAGCGTTCCTGGGATTCGTTGCTCCAGATTTCGTGCGGGGCCATGCCCGGCTCGTCGTTTGGAATGTTGCGCAGTTCGAAACGGCCGCCGCGGTCGCCATCGTTGACCAGTTCCGGGAAGGCGTTGGACAAACCGCCGGCGCCGACGTCATGGATGAAGCTGATCGGGTTCTTGTCACCCAACTGCCAGCAACGGTCGATGACTTCCTGGCAGCGACGCTCCATCTCAGGGTTTTCGCGCTGCACGGAAGCAAAATCCAGGTCTGCCGAGCTGGTGCCGGTGGCCATGGAGGAAGCGGCGCCGCCGCCCAGGCCGATCAGCATCGCCGGGCCGCCGAGCACGATCAGCTTGGAGCCGACCAGGATCTCGCCTTTCTTGACGTGTTCTTCACGGATGTTGCCCATGCCGCCGGCCAACATGATCGGCTTGTGGTAGCCGCGCACTTCATCGCCACGCGGGGTGGTGATGGATTGTTCGAAAGTACGGAAGTAACCGGTCAGCGCCGGACGCCCGAACTCGTTGTTGAACGCGGCGCCGCCCAGCGGGCCTTCGATCATGATGTCCAGCGCGGTAACGATGCGCTCAGGCTTGCCGTACGGCACTTCCCACGGCTGTTCGAAGCCCGGGATCTGCAGGTTGGACACGGTGAAGCCGGTCAGGCCAGCCTTGGGCTTGGCGCCACGGCCAGTGGCACCTTCGTCACGGATCTCGCCGCCGGAACCGGTGGCTGCGCCCGGGAACGGGGCAATCGCGGTCGGGTGGTTGTGGGTTTCAACCTTCATCAGGATGTGCACCGGCTCTTGCACCGCGCCGTACTGGCGGGTCTCAGGGTCCGGGAAGAAACGGCCGGCAACGGAGCCGACGATCACCGAGGCGTTGTCCTTGTAAGCCGACAGAACGCCTTCGCTGTGCATCACGTAGGTATTCTTGATCATGCCGAACAGGCTTTTTTCCTGGCTCTCGCCGTCGATATCCCAACTGGCGTTGAAGATCTTGTGACGGCAATGCTCGGAGTTGGCCTGGGCGAACATCATCAGTTCGATGTCGTGCGGGTTGCGCTTCAAGCCGTTGAAGGCGTTGACCAGGTAGTCGATCTCGTCTTCGGCCAGGGCCAGGCCGAGTTCGGTGTTGGCCTTCTCGAGGGCGGCGCGGCCACCGCCAAGCACGTCAATCGCGGTCAGCGGCTTGGGCTCGGCGTGGCTGAACAGACCGGCGGCCTGTTCCAGCTGGCTGACGATGATCTGGGTCATGCGGTCGTGCAGGCTGCTGGCGATCAGCTCGGCCTCGGCATCGCTGAACTGCCCGGCTACATAGAAGGCAATACCGCGTTCCAGGCGCTGGATTTTCTCCAGGCCGCAGTTGCGGGCGATGTCGCTGGCCTTGCTCGACCAGGGCGAGATGGTGCCGAACCGTGGCAGAACCAGGAACAAGCGGCCGGTCGGCTCTTGAACGGGAACGCTGGGGCCGTACTTCAGAAGGCGTGCGAGCACTTGCTGTTCGTCGGCGGTCAAGACGCCGGTAACGTCGGCGAAGTGAGCAAATTCAGCATACAAGCCTGTAACAGCTGGAACCTTCTGGCTCAGTTGCTCAAGGAGTTTGCTGTGGCGAAAGGCAGAAAGGGCAGGAGCGCCGCGCAGGATCAACATCTTCGGGACAGCCTCGGGAAGGGGGTGTGCTTTGAGGCCGTGCATTCTAGCGTAAACCATCGCCAACGGCACCCGAAACGGCACCAGTGGCCGCTGCCGGACGTCAGTTGGCACGGTTTGCACGGTATCGGGGCGTTTTCCCGGGTATTCGGAGCAGTTATTTTAACCGTCACAATCGGCTGCCAGGCCACGTTTCTGCGGGCTGCAGCACAGTTTTGCCGGCGCTAGCAGACAAGTCCCATGCTGTCGAGATATGGCGCCGTGGGCCGTTTGCGTATACTGCGCAGATGTTCTCCCCTACTGCTTTGCGCCCGCGATGCGCCAAATGGCTCATCGCAACCGGACTCTTCCTGATGCTCAGCGCCTGTGTTGATAAACCCAGCACGCTCGAGCGAATCAAGGAGGATGGCGTATTGCGGGTGATCACCCGGAACAGCCCGGCGACTTATTTCCAGGACCGCAACGGTGAAACCGGTTTCGAATACGAACTGGTCAAGCGCTTTGCCGATGACCTGGGCGTGAAACTGGAGATCGAGACCGCCGACAACCTCGATGACCTGTTCGGCCAGTTGGGCAAACCCAACGGTCCGGTGCTCGCCGCCGCCGGCCTGGTCAGCAGCGAGCAGCGCCAGCAGCAGGTGCGTTTCTCCCACCCTTACCTGGAAGTCACCCCGCAGATCATCTACCGCAACGGCCAGTCACGCCCGACCAACGCGGCGGACCTGGTGGGCAAGAAGATCATGGTGCTCAAGGGCAGCACCCACGCCGAACAACTGGCGGAGCTGAAAAAGCAGAATCCTGCGATTGAATACGAAGAATCCGACGCCGTTGAAGTAGTCGACCTGCTGCGCATGGTCGACGAGGGGCAAATCGACCTGACCCTGGTGGACTCCAACGAAGTCGCGATGAACCAGGTGTACTTCCCCAACGTGCGCGTGGCATTCGACCTCGGCAATGCCAGCAACCAGAGCTGGGCCGTGGCCGCCGGCGACGACAACAGCCTGCTCAACGAGATCAACAGCTACCTGGACAAGGTCGAGAAGAACGGCACCCTGCAGCGCCTGAAAGACCGCTATTACGGGCACGTCGATGTACTCGGCTATGTCGGCGCCTACACCTTCGCCCAGCATTTGCAGCAGCGCCTGCCCAAGTACGAAAAGCATTTTCGTACCTACGCCAAGGAAGAAAAGGTCGACTGGCGCCTGTTGGCTGCCATTGGCTATCAGGAATCCCTGTGGCAACCGGCGGTCACCTCCAAGACCGGCGTACGCGGCCTGATGATGCTGACCCAGAACACCGCCCAGGCGATGGGCGTGTCCAACCGCCTGGACGCCAAGCAAAGCATCATGGGTGGCGCCAAGTACCTCGCCAAGATCAAGGATGAGCTGGACGACAGCATCGCCGAGCCGGATCGCACCTGGTTCGCCCTCGCCGCCTATAACGTCGGCACCGGGCACCTGGACGACGCGCGCCTGCTGGCGAAGAAAGAAGGCCTGAACCCGAACAAGTGGCTGGACGTGAAGAAAATGCTGCCGCGCCTGGCGCAGAAGCAGTGGTACAGCAAGACCCGCTACGGCTATGCCCGGGGCGGCGAGCCGGTGCACTTCGTGGCGAACATCCGGCGCTACTACGACATCCTCACCTGGGTGACCCAGCCGCAGCTGGAAGGCAACCAGGTGGTCGAAGGCAACCTGCATGTACCGGGCGTCGACAAGACCAAGCCGCCGGAAGACACCCCGCAGCTGTAAGCCACTCCCCCAAACACCACAAAAAACAATGTGGGAGCGGGCTTGCTCGCGAAAGCGGTGTGTCAGTCGCTGAAGGTAGTGGCTGACCCACCGCTATCGCAGGCAAGCCAGCTCCCACATTTTGCAATGTATTCCAAGGTTGGAACCGGGTAGATCAGACCGCTCAAATGCCGGTGCGGCGCCCCGAATCACAAGCCCGAACAACGATCAAAACTGTGGGAGCGGGCTTGCTCGCGAAAGCGGTGTGTCAGTCGCTGAAGGTAGTGGCTGACCCACCGCTATCGCAGGCAAGCCAGCTCCCACATTTTGCAATGTATTCCAAGGTTGGAACCGGGTTGATCAGACCGCTCAAATGCCGGTGCGGCGCCCCGAATCACAAGCCCGAACAACGATCAAAACTGTGGGAGCGGGCTTGCTCGCGAAAGCGGTGTGTCAGTCGATACATTCAGTGACTGGCACTGCCTCTTCGCGAGCAAGCCAGCTCCCACATTTTTGATCTGCGCCTGGCTTCAGAGGCCAGTGAGCAGATGCACGACGCCGCCGGTCAATACCATCACTGCCGGCACACCCGCCGCCTTCAACGCCGACTCATCCAACCGTCCCGCGTCCTGCAGCTGCACGCGCACCCGCGTCAGTGCCACGCGCTGTTGCGACTTGAGGTTATCCGCGCCGCCCAGTGCACTCAGCACCTCGGCCGACAACCCACTCGGTGCTGGCGCCACCACGGTTTCGGCGATCAGATCCGGGGTCAGGGCTTTCCAGAACGCCCGCTGCAATTTCTCGAACATGCTCAGTGCTCCACGACAGGTGAGGTTTCAACAGTGGCCGCGCGATACCGGCGCACAGCCTCGCGCACCTGGCTGGCTTCCTCCAGGCCCAGCACGTGGCGAGCGAGGGTCTGGCAGCCGTCCAGGTCCAGCTCACGCACACCGGCCTTGATGGTCGGGATCAGCGGCACGCTGACCGACAACTCATCCACGCCAAGCCCGATCAACACCGGCACCGCCAGTGCTTCGGACGCCAGCGCGCCACACACCCCGACCCACTTGCCATGGGCATGCGCCGCCGTGACGGTGGTCGCGATCAGGCGAAGCACCGCCGGGTGAAAGCTGTCGGCCTGGCTGGCCAGGCGTGGGTGATCGCGGTCCATGGCCAGGGTGTACTGGGTCAGGTCATTGGTGCCGATCGAGAAAAAATCCACGTGCGGCGCAAACACGTCCGCCATCAGCGCCGCCGACGGTACTTCGATCATGATGCCCAGCTTCGGCAACTCGCTGAGCCCCAGCGCCAGCGCTTCTTCTTCAAGAATGCGGCGTGCCGCCTGCAGCTCCGACAGCAGGCTGACCATCGGCAACATGATATGCAGGCGTGTCAGCCCGGCACTCGCGAGGATCGCGCGAAACTGCTCGCGCAGCAGCTCCGGGCGCTCCAGGCACAGGCGAATCCCGCGCAGGCCGAGGAACGGGTTGGTCTCACTGTCCATCGGCACGTACGCCAGCGGTTTGTCGCCGCCGACATCCAGGGTGCGCACCACCAGGTTGCGCTGCGGGCCCAAGGCGCGGGCGATGGCGCTGTAGGTCGCCGCCTGCTCATCCGGGCTGGGCGCGCGATTGCGATCCAGGTAGAGGAATTCCGAACGCAGCAGGCCGACGCCTTCGCCCCCCAGGTTCAGGGACTGCTCCACTTCCTGCAGCGAGGCGACGTTGGCAGTGACTTCAACATGATGGCCGTCGCGGGTGATCGCCGGCAACGAGGCCTGCGCCACTTCACGCTGGCGTCGCAGGACGTGCTGCTTGCGCGCCGCTTCCAGCTGTTCGATCTCGGCCAGGTTGGGGTCCAGGTGCAACTCGCCTTTGTCGGCATCCAGCAGGACCTGCTTGCCATTTGCCAGCGCCAGTACCTGCGCGGGCACTCCACAGATCGCCGGCAAGCCAAGGGCGCGGGCGAGGATTGCCACGTGGCTCGTCGCACCGCCACCGACGGTGACAAACCCCAGCACCTTGTGGGTGTCGAGACTGGCGGTTTGCGACGGCGTCAGTTGCTCGGCGATCAGGATCGCGCGCTCAGGCAAGTCCCAGGCACTGTCCTGGATCCCGAGGATCAGTTTCAGCACACGCTGGCCCACATCCGCCAGGTCTGCCGCACGTTCGGCGAGCAACGCATTGCCCAGGCCCTGGAACAATTTGGCGGTGGCCACCGTGGCGCTGTTCCAGGCGAACGCAGCGCTTTTGCCCTCGTCCAGCAGGCGGTGGGCCTGCTCCAGCAAGGTCGGGTCTTCGAGCAGTTCCTGATGGGCAGCGAAGATCTGCGCCTGGGCGCTGCCGGCAGCCTTGGCTTGCAGGGTTTGCAAGGCGTCGGTTGCCGCCTGCAGGCCACGCGCCAACGCCGCGCGCTCGGCAGCTAGCGTACTGCCCTGCTCAGTGATGCTCAGTTCGGGCTCAGCCACTTGAACCACCTGGCCGAACGCCGAACCCGGTGACGCACACACGCCGCGCAAGACACTCGCCGACGACACTGGCGCACCCCCCTCGGCCTCTTCAGCCGGCGCCGTCACGCTCTCTCCACAGCCCTGGGCCAGCAACTCGACCAAGGCCGTGATCGCCGCCTCGGCGTCCGCCCCCGCGGCACTGACCTGCAAGGTATCGCCCTGCACGGTCTGCAGTGCCATGATCGCAACCAGCGACTTGGCGTTAGCACTCTGGGTCTGCTTGTGCAGGTAAATGCTCGCGCTAAAACCTTTCGCCGCCTGGGCAAACACGGCTGCCGGGCGCGCATGCAAGCCGTTGGCATTGGGCAAGGTCAGCGGCTTGGAGAACAGCGCGTCGCCCTCTTCTTCCTCCGCACCTTCAGCCGCCTCGCCTGGGGACACCTGCAACAGCGGCTGCCCCACCGCCACCACGCCGTTGTCCGCCGCCAGCAGCGTAAACGGCTCGCCGCTGACCACCAGCATCAAGGTCAGCAGACTGCGGGCATTGAGTGCCACATAGTCGGCATCGAACTCGATCAGCACTTGCCCGGCCTCCACCCGCTGGCCTTCCACGACCCGCCGCGTGAAGCCCTGGCCCGCCAGGTTCACGGTGTCCAGGCCGATGTGCATGAGCACCTGGACGCCATTGTCGTCGGTGATGCTGACGGCATGACCACTGTCCTGGATATTGCTGATCACGCCCGCCAACGGTGCACAGAGTGTCTGCGAGGTCGGGTCGATGCACAGGCCGTCGCCGATCAGACGGCTGGAGAATACCGGGTCGGGTACCCGGTCCAGGGCCAGCAGCACCCCGGACAGGGGCGCCAGCAGTTCCAAGGGTTGCGTTGTGGTCATGACTTCACCTGCTATTTTGTTCTGTAAAAATCATAGGGCGAACGACGGTCCAATGTGGGAGCTGGTTTGCCTGCGATGCCGGCGACTCGGTTTCTTAGTAAGACCGAGGTGTTGCTATCGCAGGCAAGCCAGTTCCCACATAAAGCTCGCTCACTTGAATCCGAGCTATTTCCACCAATATTCGACTTGCACACCCACATTCGACCCATGCCGCGCCGTGCCATAGGCGCCGGTATCGGACAACGCCGAGCCCGCCGCCAGTTCATTCGCCGCACGCTTGGCCGCTTCGTTCCAGCTCGCATAGGTGTAATACAACCGCACTTCCGGCCGCGCCCAGAAATCCGGGCCGTTGGGCGACCAGGTCGGGGCGAAGGTAAATTTGCTCAGCTTGCGCGTGCCGCCGCTGGCCTCGACCTGATCATGGCCGAGTTCGGTGACCAGCTTGAACTGCTCGCTGATGGCATACGCCGGGCGCACGCCGACCGACATCCAGGTCTGGTCCTGGCTGCCTGGGCGAATGTCCTTCTGGTACACCGCCTCGATCTGCCCGCCAAAACGCGGGGTCACTTGCCAGTCGAAAAACTCGACGGCGCGATAACTTTTGCTGCTGTTATCCAGGAAGGTATTACCGGTGTAGCCCAGGCCGGTGCCGGGGCCTTCGCCGTACTGCAGGGCGAACTTGTTCTTGCCGCCGAGGAAAGGCTTCTGCACGTGTTGCGCGGTGATTGCCCAGCCGCTGTTGGTGTCGCGCCCACCGGCCTTTTCGATGTAGCTCAAGCCCAGCTCCAGCTCGCCGCCGGGGTTGGTCTTGAAACCCGCGACGTTGAAGTCGTGACGGGTGGCGTATTCCTTCTGGTACAGGTTGTCCTTGCGCGAAATGGCGTAGCTGTACTTCAGGTCGCCGATCAGCACGTCCTCGATGCCACCGCCCGTGGCGCTCTGGTTCCAGTAGTAGAAATCGGAGATATGGATGTCATTACGCTTGTAGTAACGCCGACCGGCCCACACCGAACCGCCGTTGAGCGCGGGCAGGTTCGACCATTGCGCATACATCTGCGGCATGCGCGCCGAGCCGTTGTCCTCGCCCTGGAATTTAAGCGCGCGGTCGTACTTGTTGTACAGCGAGGCCATGGCGTCGACGCTGAGTACAGAGCCGTCGTCGAGGGTCAGCAGGTCCTGGCGCAATTCCAGCTCCGCATATTGCTCACATTCGTTGCCCAGGCGGTACTTGGTTTGCGCCCCCGGCAACTGGAAACATTGCTGTTTGCCACTGCCCGTGGAAGTCCCCGCGCCGCTACGCAAGTAACCGGCAAATTCCAGCGCCTGAGCGCCCAGTGGAAGGGTCAGGCAGGATGCGACGAGGCCCAGTTTTATTGTTGTTTTCATGCAGCGCTCCTTTTATTTTTATTGTTTTCTTACTTTTTTTTACCCGACACGATCCCTTGCAGGAGCCAGCTTGCTGGCGATAGCGGTCCGCCGAGCGATAGCGGTCTGGAGGGCGCTATCGCCGGCAAGCCGGCGCCTACAGGAAATGGTGGTGTTTCAGTCTTTCAGGTGCAGGACGAAGGATTCATAGGGGCGCAGTGCGACCGTGCCGGTGCGCTGCGGGCAATCGGGGTAGTTGCTGATCAGCAGGCGCTGTTCGCTGGCAGGGTTGATCACGTCGTCCGGCAGCTGGATTTCGCACGGCGTGCCATAGAAGTTGTTCAGTACCAGCAAGCGCTCGCCTTCCCCCTCGCGCAGGTACGCCCAGACCTGCAGATGGTCCTGCAGCAGTTGGCGGTAAACGCCGGTCTGGATCAGCGGTTCGTGGCGACGCAAGTCGATCAGCGCGCGGTAGTGATGCAGCACCGAATCCGGGTCATCCAGTTGGCTCTGCGCATTGATCTGCGCTGCATTGGCCGGGATCCCGATCCACGGTTCGCCGCGACTGAAACCGGCATTCGCCTGGGTGTCCCACTGCATCGGCGTGCGGCTGTTGTCGCGGGACTTCTGCATGATCGCCGCCATGCTCGACGCCTCGGACTCACCGGCATCGCGCTTGAGACGGAAGATGTTCAGGGTCTCGACATCGCGGTATTGCTCGATCCGGTCGAACCCCGGATTGGTCATGCCCAGCTCTTCGCCCTGATACACGAACGGCGTGCCTTGCAGGAAGTGCAACGCGGTGCCGAGCATCTTCGCCGAGACCACGCGGTGCTCACCGTCGTCACCGAAACGCGAGACCACCCGCGGCTGGTCGTGGTTACACCAGAACAGCGCGTTCCAGCCGCCACCGGCCTGCATGCCGAGCTGCCAGTCAGACAGAATCTGCTTGAGTTGCAGGAAGTCGAAGTCCGCCCTCACCCACTTCTGCAGGTTCGGGTAATCGACTTTCAGGTGATGAAAGTTAAACGTCATCGACAATTCTTTCGACGCCGGATTCGAGTAGCGGATGCAGTGTTCCAGGCTGGTGGATGACATCTCGCCGACGTTGATCAGGTCATGGCCCTCGAAGACTTCGCGGTGCATTTCCTGCAGGTATTCATGCACGTTCGGGCCGTCGGTGTAGAAACGGCGGCCGTCGCTGTGGTCTTCGGGAAAGTCCGCTGGCTTGGAGATCAGGTTGATCACGTCCAGGCGGAAGCCGCCCACGCCCTTGTCGCGCCAGAAGCGCATCAACTTGAACACCTCGGCGCGCACCTGGGGGTTGTCCCAGTTGAGGTCGGCCTGGGTGTGATCGAACAGGTGCAGGAAATACTGGCCGGTTTGCGCCTCGTATTCCCAGGCCGAGCCACCGAACTTGGATTCCCAGTTGTTCGGCTGGTCGCGCCAGATGTAGAAGTCGCGGTACGGGTTGTCGAGGCTGCTGCGCGCCTGCTGGAACCACGCATGCTCGATGGAGGTGTGGTTGACCACAATGTCGAGCATCAACTTGATGCCGCGCTTGGCCGCTTCGCTGATCAGCAATTCGCAATCGGCCATGGTCCCGTAGCTGGGGTCGATGGCGTAGTAGTCGCTGATGTCGTAGCCGTTGTCACGTTGCGGCGAGCGCAGGAACGGGGTGACCCACAGGTAATCCACGCCCAGCCATTTGAGGTAATCGAGCTTGTCCACGATGCCGAGCAGGTCACCGGTGGCGTTACCCGCGTGGCTGTGGAAGCTTTTGGGGTAGATCTGGTAGATCACCGAGTGTTGCCAGTCTTGCATGGTGGACTCCTTTGAAATGTGTGCGGGGCCTTGCCGGCGATAGCGGTCGGTCAAGCGACGCGATAACCAGGCCGAACGATCTTCATGCTCAATGCACAGGTCAGAACAAACGGCACGACCATCGCCACCACCATCCCGATCACAAAGCTTGGGATGTACTGCGGAATGATCGAGATGAATCCGGGCAAGCCGCCGACACCGATGGCCGAGGCCTGCACCTTGTTCAGCGAGAGGAAAATGCTGCCCAGCGCCGAGCCGAGCAGCGCGGCATAGAATGGAAATTTGAAGCGCAGGTTCACGCCGAACATCGCCGGCTCAGTGATGCCGAAGTACGCGGAAATCGCCGAGGTCGAGGCCATGCTTTTATCCCGCGCATTGCGGGTGGTGTAGAACACCGCGAGTGCTGCGCTGCCCTGGGCCAGGTTGGACATCACAATCATCGGCCAGATAAACGTGCCGCCCTGGGTGGAGATCAGTTGCAGGTCCACGGCGAGGAACATGTGGTGCATGCCGGTGATCACCAGCGGCGCATACAACAGGCCGAAAATCGCCCCGCCGACCATCGGCGCCAGGTCAAACAGGGTGACCACGCCTTCGGTGATCAGGATCCCGAGGTGACGCGTGACCGGGCCGATGATCGCCAGCGCCAGCACACCGGTGACGACGATGGTGGTGATCGGCACGACCAGCAGTTGAATCGCGTTGGGCACGCAAGCGCGCAGCCACTTCTCGATCACGCTCATCACGTAGGCCGCCATCAGGATCGGCAGGATCTGCCCCTGGTAGCCGACTTTTTCGATCTTGAACCAGCCGAAAATATCGAAGTACGGCAGGCTCTGGCCGTCGAGCCCGGCGACCGCCTTGCCGTAGTTCCAGGCGTTGAGCAGGTCCGGGTGCACCAGCATCAGGCCAAGCACGATGCCGAGGATTTCGCTGCCACCAAAACGCTTGGCCGCCGACCAGCCGACCAGCGCCGGCAGGAACACGAACGAGGTGTTGGCCATCAGGTTGATCAGGCTCCACAGCCCATCCAGGTTCGGGTAGGCCTCGAGCAGCGTCTTGCCGTCGATGAACATGCCCTTGGCGCCCATCAGGTTGTTCACCCCCATCAGCAGGCCGGCGATGATCAGCGCGGGCAGGATCGGCATGAACACATCGGAAAAGACCCGCACCAGACGCTGCATAGCGTTGGTCTTGTCGGCGCCCTTCTTCTTCACGTCGGCGATGGTGGCAGCGGCGAGGCCGGTCTGTTCGCGCAGGGCGGCGTAGACCTTTTCCACTTCACCGGGGCCGATCACGACCTGGAACAGGCCGCCGGTGAAGAACGAGCCCTTGACCAGGTCGACCTGGTTCAGCGCGCTGCTGTTGACCAGGCTCGGGTCCTTGAGCGCCAGGCGCAGGCGGGTCACGCAGTGGGCAGCTTGTTCAAGGTTATCGCTGCCACCGAGGTTCTCGAGAATCTCGCGGGCAATCGTCGAATAGTCGTGGCTCATGCTTGGTTTCCACTTTGATTTTTTTATTTGGGGGCAGTCATTGGCAGCACGCCGAGGGCAAAAGTACTCGTCTGTACGAGTTAAAGCAACAACTCGTCTGTACGAGTTACAAAATGTTTATATCTTGTAGGCTGTCATATCGCTGGAGGCCGCAGATATCCAAGGGTCTGATGGACAAACCCCACCTCTGCCACTAAGGTTCCTGCCGTGAACGCACCGTTCACTTTCATCAAGTCGGGCACAGAGCCATCCCCATGAGCAAATACAACCAGATCTATACGGATCTGCTTGCCAGCATCACCACTGAACGTTTGCAACGCGGCACGCGCCTTCCCTCCGAAACCGAATTGATGGACGCCTACCAGGCCAGCCGTGGCACCGTGCGTCGGGCTATCGAGCAGTTGCAGGAGCGCGGGTTCGCGCAAAAAATCCACGGCAAGGGCACGTTTGTGCTGTCGCCCAACCCGATTGAATTCCAACTGGGCGGCATCGTCAGCTTCCACGAAACCCACGCCGACCTGGGCGACGACGTCCGCACCGAAGTCGTCGAATTCACCCAACTGCCCCTCGACGGCCCACTGTTGCAACACATCGAGGCCGAGCCGGGCACGCTGATTACGCGTATCAAACGCGTGCGGCGCATCGGCGGCAAACGGGTGATCCTCGACATCAACCACTTCGTCGCCGACCTGATCCCAGGCCTCGACCGCTCGATTGCCGAGCAGTCGATCTACGCCTTCATCGAACAGACCCTGCAACTGCAGATCAGCTACGCCCAACGCACGATCGAAGCCCTGCCGCGTGGCAAGGACGATCAGACGCACCTGGACCTCGAAGGCCAGAGCCATGTGATCGTGGTAAGTAACCAGACGTTTTTGCAGGATGGGCGGCAGTTCGAATACACCGAGTCGCGGCATACGCTGGATAAGTTTTATTTTTCGGATATTGCGCGGCGTTAATTATCTACCTGCGGCCCTTCTGAAGGGCTGGGCATGCTCCGCTCTCCCCCTTCAAGGAGAGCACCATGCCACTTGCCGACACCTCCCCCGCCGCCCAGCACCAACTCCGGGCCCTGGCCCCCGTGGTGCTGGATGCCTGCCCGAACATGCAGACGATGGCCCGCGAGGCCGCGTGTGAAATTCTCGCCAGGCATGACCTGGCAACCCTGGATCCCGATCACCTGTACTGGCACCGCTTCAAGGGCGGCTACAGCGACCCTGCCACCTTCACCGGCTGGGGCCATAACGAGAAACCGCAAGAGTCGATGACCCTCACGCAGTTGGTCATTCACCGTTTCAATGTGCACGACCAGGACAACGCCGACCTGCTCGATGGCGACGGCGGTTTTTATCGCGAGGGTGCCGAGGCGCGGCTGTTCGACCACCACAACGAAGTGCGACTGTCGGCTCGCGCAGTGCTCAATGACTTCTGGGCAATCAACTTCTGCGACCGCTACACCACGCGCATGGAGACCTTCTGGCGCATACACTTGGAGCACTTCCGCACCCTGGCCAAGGTCAACTGCCTGGCCGAAGCCCTACAAGCCCGGCAGGCCGGACAGCTCAGCGCGTCACAGTTGCAGACCGTCATCAGCGCGTGCGCTGGCAACCTGTGCTGGCCGCCGACGCTGCCCAACCTGCAAGCCGAAGCACCTGCGGCACACGGGCTGCGCGTGGCGGCGCTGGATATCGGCGGGCATATCGCCACGGACCTGCTGCGCATCATCGATGCCGACGGCCGGCAAATCCTTTATATCCCCGGCGAGACGCAGACCTTCCACTGTTTCGAGACACCGGCCGACCTGCATTTCTGGCTGCTGAACCAGACCAATCACCCGGATAAACGCGCACGCTTCATGGCCCACTTCCCCCTGTCGGCCCAGGTCCAGCAGGACGACACCGACGCCGTCACCTGGAAGCAAATGCTGCTCACGCCGGTGCTGATCTATCGCACCGGCCAGGCCCTGGCGGGCACCCTGCCGCCAGACTGGGTGGACAAGGGCCTGTACCACCAACTCGACCAACTGTTTATCGACTGGGGCACCTGGGATCACCACCTGATCAATCAGATCGACCAGACGATTACGGGTGATGCATTCACGTGGCTGGCACACTCCAGCCAAGCGCGCATGCGCAACGATGCCGACTTTTCCCTGCGCAGTAATGGCGACCTGCGCAAGAAACTGTGGATCGGTTACCTGAATGCATTCGGCAAAACCTTCGGCCCGATGGCCGTGGCGGGCTGGCCAGTGGCGCTGGTGGTCGTGGGCGCCAGCATGGCCAATCTTGGCTTGAATCTCGACCAGGCAATCAACGGCAAAACCCCGGCTGAACGCCGCGCCGGAGAACTGGGCGCGATACTCAGCGCCATCGACACCTTATTCAACCTGAGCCTGCTGAAAGCCGACGGGGTCATGCCGGATATCATCGAAGTGGCCGACACTCGGGCAGTTGAACCGATTGCAGCGACCGAACCCGCAAAACCTGCCGTCATACCTGGCGCCTATGAATCCGCGGTGCCCGCCACCTACCAGACCAACCTCATACTGGAAGGCGAAACCCTCAACACTGCCCCGGGAAAGTACCACCAGGTCTACACCCTCAGGTCCTCCGACGACATGGCACAGCACGCGATCCTGCTGAACGATGAGGCCTATTACGTGCGCTACCAGGCTGACCCCAATGGTCGTGGTTATTGGGCCGTCGTCGACCCGGACAACCCCCACGGTTTTTCCGGCTCGCTGCCAGTGCGGCTCAATCCACTTGATAAATGGGAACGGGTGCCCGTCAACGGCTTGAAAGGCGGCGGCGGCAATTCCAGCAAAGCCGCTCGGGTGCCGGCCCCCACGCCCATCACACCGCCCCCGGAGCCGACGATTGCGCCCGCCAACCCACTGCGCAGGGTGACCACGCCATTCGACACCCCACCCTCCACCCGTGCCGAGGTCAAACGCTGGGCATTGGGCCTGCCTGAAACCCATGTTCACAGCCGCTTCAGCCACATTGATCGCTTCACCCACTACTTCAGCGCAACACACAACAAACTGCTGCAAGCGGCGAAAGACTTCTACAACGAGCTGTCCTGGACCCCATTACCACCTCGTCCGGCTATGGCGACTTTCGAACCCGCCGCCACCCTCGATGAAGTGCTTGAACGCCTGCCTGACGCCATACCGGGCTACGCCATCGGTGAAACCCTCGACCGTATTACCAGCACCCGCCTGGTGATCGAAAAGCTCGCGTTTTTTGCACGCAAAGGCGTGAAAATCCTATACATGCGCCGCCTGCTCAACGACTTCGTCCAGGATGACTTGAACCAATATTGGCACACAGGGGAAATGTCCGAAGACCTCGACAACTACCTGAGCCAACTGGGCACCGACCCGGCCGGGCAATTCAATGAACGGGAACTGGTCAAGGCAGCCAGGGCCCACGGCATACGCGTGCAGGCCTTCGACTGCGCAGCGCACTACAAATACCCCAACCCTATCGCCGACCTTTCAGAACAAGCGATGAGCAACTACCTCGCCCACACCGTCATGCAAACCGACAGAGCCCTGAACGGCGGCGGTAAATGGCTGGTCCTCACCGACACGAAAAACATCAACACCTTCAACGGCCTCGCCGGTATCAGCGAGCTGGAAGGGGGGATCGGGCTGCGTATAGAAGAGGTGCTGCCGGGGCAGGGTCACGACGTGCGTATCGACCCCGGCATCGCCATTGATCGCGACAGCGCCCCCAGCCATGAAAGCGTCGGCGACAGCTTCGACACCTTGCATGCCGACCTGCGCGTACAAGTGGAAGCCCCGCGGGTGCACCGGACGCTGGAGCAAAACCAGCGACTGCTGTTTCGCAAGGGCATGTACGTGATCGACGAAAACCAGGGCAACTACACCTTGCTGCACCACAGCCGCGACAGGGGGATCGTCTCCACGCCCATCAATCGGCTGGTCGACGGCAGCTTCTACATCGAACGTCCCGCCTGGGTAGGCGTGCATGAGGTGCACTTCCCCACCCTGGAAAAACTCTCCAGCGCCCTTACCAATATGGGCATGAGCCTGCAAAGTCGGGTTCCTGCCTGATAGGCAATAAAAAACCTGGCCGAGGCCAGGTTTTTTACTCACTCAACGCAGGCCATTCAGGCCCGCCTTGCTTATTCCCACTCAATGGTCGCCGGCGGCTTGCTCGACACGTCGTAAGTCACGCGCGAAATACCTTCGATCTCATTGATGATACGGCCGCTGACGGTTTCCAGCAGTTCGTACGGCAGGTGTGCCCAACGGGCGGTCATGAAGTCGATGGTTTCCACCGCACGCAGGGCCACAACCCATGCGTAGCGACGGCCATCGCCGACAACGCCAACCGATTTGACCGGCTGGAACACCACAAAGGCCTGGCTGACCTTGTGGTACCAGTCAGCCTTGCGCAGTTCTTCGATGAAGATGTGGTCGGCGCGACGCAGCAGGTCGGCGTATTCCTTCTTCACTTCACCGAGGATCCGCACGCCCAGGCCCGGGCCCGGGAATGGGTGGCGGTAGACCATGTCGTACGGCAGGCCGAGTTCCAGGCCGAGACGGCGGACTTCGTCCTTGAACAGCTCGCGCAGCGGTTCTACCAGCTTGAGGTTCATTTCCTCAGGCAGGCCACCCACGTTGTGGTGGGACTTGATCACGTGGGCCTTGCCGCTCTTGGCGCCGGCCGACTCGATCACGTCAGGGTAGATGGTGCCCTGGGCGAGGAACTTGATGTTGTCCAGCTTGTTGGACTGGGCATCGAAGACGTCGATGAAGGTGCGACCGATAATCTTGCGCTTCTTCTCAGGGTCGGACTCGCCCGCCAGGTTGTCGAGGAACTGGTCCTCAGCGTTGGCGCGGATCACCTTGACGCCCATGTTCTCGGCGAACATGGCCATCACTTGCTCACCTTCGTGCAGGCGCAGCAGGCCGTTGTCGACGAACACGCACGTCAGTTGGTCGCCGATGGCTTTGTGCAGCAGCGCAGCAACCACGGAGGAGTCAACGCCGCCGGACAGGCCGAGCAACACGTTGTCGGTGCCGACCTGGGCGCGCACTTGGGCAATGGCGTCTTCAGCGATTTTCGACGGAGTCCACAGGGCTTCACACTCGCAGATGTCGAGGATGAAGCGCGACAGGATGCGCCCGCCTTGCTTGGTGTGGGTCACTTCCGGGTGGAACTGCACGCCGTAGTAACGACGCTCGTCGCTGAACATGCCGGCGATCGGGCAGCTCGGGGTGCTGGCCAGGATGTGGAAGTCTTCCGGCATCTTGGTGACCTTGTCACCGTGGCTCATCCATACGTCGAGGCCGAACAGGCCGTCGGCGTCGATGTGGTCTTCGATGCCGTCCAGCAGGCGGCTCTTGCCGACCACGTCGACACGCGCGTAACCGAATTCACGCAGCTCGGAACCTTCGACCTTGCCGCCCAGTTGCTCGGCCATGGTCTGCATGCCGTAGCAGATACCGAAGACCGGCACGCCCAGGTCGAACACTGCCTGTGGGCAACGCGGGCTGTTGGCTTCGTGCACGGACTCGGGGCCGCCGGCGAGAATGACGCCTTTTGGAGCGAATTCGCGAATCGCTTCGTCATCCATGTCGAACGGATGCAGTTCGCAGTACACGCCGATTTCGCGCACGCGGCGGGCGATCAGCTGGGTGTACTGGGAACCGAAGTCGAGGATCAGGATGCGGTGGGCGTGAATGTCGAGGGCCATGAGATCAGTCTCGTCTAATGAATCAGAAACAACTCGGGGCTGAATAAGACAGCCCCGGTTACTTAACTATTTGCTGGAAGCCTCAACCTACGCGGTAGTTTGGCGCTTCCTTGGTGATCTGTACGTCGTGGACGTGGGACTCGGCCATGCCAGCACCGGTAATCCGCACGAACTCAGGCTTGGTGCGCATTTCTTCGATGTCGGCGCTGCCGGTGTAGCCCATCGAGGAACGCAGGCCGCCCATCAGTTGATGGATGATCGCGCTCAGGGTGCCCTTGTACGGAACACGGCCTTCGATGCCTTCCGGTACGAGCTTCTCGGCGCCTGCCGAAGAGTCCTGGAAGTAGCGGTCGGAGGAACCTTGCGCCTGGGACATGGCGCCCAGCGAACCCATGCCGCGGTATGCCTTGTACGAACGGCCCTGGAACAGTTCGATCTCGCCTGGCGCTTCTTCGGTACCGGCGAACATCGAGCCCATCATCACGCAGGAAGCACCGGCAACGATGGCCTTGGACAGGTCACCGGAGAAACGGATGCCGCCGTCGGCGATCAACGGTACGCCGGTGCCTTCAAGGGCCGCGGCGACGTTGGCGATGGCGCTGATTTGCGGCACGCCTACACCGGCGACGATACGCGTGGTGCAGATCGAGCCAGGGCCGATACCGACCTTGACAGCATCGGCGCCGGCTTCGGCCAGGGCCTTGGCAGCAGCGCCGGTGGCGATGTTGCCGCCGATCACCTGTACTTCAGGGAAATTCTGTTTGACCCAGCGAACGCGGTCGATCACACCTTTGGAGTGACCGTGAGCCGTGTCGACCACCACCACGTCAACACCGGCAGCCACCAGGGCCGAAACGCGGTCGCCGGTGTCTTTACCGGTACCGACTGCAGCCCCCACGCGCAGACGACCTTGGTCATCCTTGCTGGCCAGCGGGTAGGCCTTGGCTTTTTCGATGTCGTTGACGGTCATCATGCCCTTGAGGGCGAATTTGTCGTCGACGATCAGTACGCGCTCGATGCGGTGCTTGTGCAGCAGTTCGCGCACATCGTTCTTGTCGGCGCCTTCCTTGACAGTGACCAGACGCTCTTTGGGCGTCATCACTTCGCGGACGGTAACTTCAAGACGGTTCTCGAAACGCACGTCACGGGAAGTGACGATGCCGACCAGGTCGCCATCGTGCAGCACCGGAACGCCGGAGATGTTGTGCAGGCGGGTCAGGTCGAACAGGTCACGCACGGTGGCGTCGGCTTCGATAGTGATGGGATCTTTCACCACACCGGCTTCGTAACGCTTGACCTTGCGCACTTCGGCAGCTTGCTGCTCGATAGTCATGTTCTTGTGGATGATGCCGATGCCGCCTTCCTGAGCCATGGCGATGGCCAGACGGGCTTCGGTGACGGTGTCCATGGCAGCGGAAACCAGGGGAATATTCAGCTCGATGCCACGGGTTAGGCGGGTCTTGAGACTGACTTCGTTAGGAAGCACCTCGGAATAACCGGGCACTAGGAGAATGTCGTCGAATGTCAGAGCTTCTTGGCTGATACGCAGCATCGCGGGGGCTCCCGAGCGGGAAAATGGAAGCGCGCCATTATATACATGCACCCTGTCAGGCTCAATGTAAAACTCTGACAAACTTGGTAATACTGATAGATGGAGAAAAACAGCCACTGCAGGAGCCGGCTTGCCGGCGATGAAGTCCTTGAGCCTTGCGCTCGCCCCTCGGGCGCCATCGCCGGCAAGCCGTGCTCCTACAGCGTTGAACGGCGGTGGTTTAGAGCTCGACCTTGACCCAACTCATCTTCTGATCGAGCCAATCGGCAAATTCGTCGATAAAGCTCTGCTTGAACCCCGCCTCGGCCCAGTTGTTGAAGATGAATCCCAGGTTGGAAAACCCGCATTCCTGCAGGAAAAGAAACCCGTTGATGTCGTCCTCATGCCCACACAGCGGGCAGGTGAAGTTGTCGGTGTGGCCGGGCATCCAGTCTTCGAGGCTTTCGAACAGCGCCTCGCCGACTTCCTTGAGGCACTCCGGGCAGCCGGCTTCTTCGAGGAAACCCTTGGCCGGCGTGTAGATGCAGCGCTTGTAGATGATCTCCAGGCCGTTGATCGGCTCGTTGAACGGCAATGCCTCGGGGTGCAGCACCACGGCACGCGCGCCATCGGCCAGGGCGTAGCCCATGCGATTGCCGGTGCGCCCGCAGGTGGTCAGCTCTTCCTTGATGATGTTCTTGCGCACCAGCCAACGCACGATCGCCCGGGCGCGGGGTTCGTGGACGGGCAAGGTGGAGATTTTCGGGACAAGGATGCTTTGCGAGTTCATGAGGCCTGGGAGTCCTGCGGTGTGCCGTCTGGCGCCTTCGCGCGCCACCCCCCCCCCCCCAATTTAACAATAAAAAAAAAAAAAAATTGGGGGG
>NZ_JASCPP010000061.1:0-39738 GCF_029959745.1 Pseudomonas sp. PS01298
GGCTTGCTCGCGAAGGCGTAGGGTCAGTCAGCGTATTGGGGACTGACCCAGCGTCTTCGCGAGCAAGCCCGCTCCCACAAGGGTTTTTGGGTGTTTTTGGCTCAGTGGACGACCCAACTGAGGAGCCACAGGCCGAGCATCAGCCAAATGATGCCGAAGATGATCGAGGCGCGCATGAAGGCGCGTACGGCTGAGTACAGGAAGAGCAGGCCGACGATCAGGGTGAGGATGCTGATGATCGACGTGTCCATGCCCAGCGTGCGCGACAGGCCTTCGATAAAGTTGCCGCCCGCGTGGGTCAAGGCGCCGAACAACCCGCTGAGCCCGTCGACGATAAAGCGGATGACGGAGCCGAGCGCCTGGCCCAACCATTCGAAGAAGCTTTCTACCTGCATGTGTGTGTCCTGATAAGAAGGTGGGCGTATCTGTGCGTTGGTTGTTATTGCGACAGGCTAGTTCCGTGAAGCATAGAGGTTTGCAGGTTTAATAATGGGTTTCCTTTGTTTTTGGTGTACGCATTTCAGTATGGGGGCTGGCTTGTCGGGTCGCTGCATTGCTGCGAGAGCGGTGGGCCTGTGACGCATTTACCCACTGAATCACCGCTATCGCCGGCAAGCCGGCTCCTACGGGTGTTGCGTTGGGGCTTGGGCGCCGTGGTGTTGCTGGTGGCGCTGCTGTGGCTGGCGGATCGGATCTGGCCGTTGCCGCTGCCCGAGGATGACCTGGCGCGGGTGGTGCTGGCTGAGGATGGCACGCCGTTGTGGCGGTTTGCCGATGCCAATGGTGTATGGCGCTACCCGGTGCAGACCGGCGAAGTGTCGCCGTATTACCTGGACGCATTGCTCACCTACGAAGACCGCTGGTTTTATCAGCACCCCGGGGTGAACCCGTTGGCGCTGGTGCGGGCGACGTGGCAGAACCTGACGGGCGCGCGCGTGGTGTCCGGCGGCAGCACCTTGTCGATGCAGGTCGCGCGCCTGCTCGACCCCCACTCGCGGACTTTCCACGGCAAGCTGCGCCAGTTATGGCGCACGGCGCAGTTGGAGTGGCACCTGTCCAAGGAACAGATCCTCAACCTGTACCTGAACCGCGCGCCGTTTGGCGGCACGTTGCAGGGCGTGGCCGCCGCCAGTTGGGCGTACCTGGGTAAATCGCCGGCGCAACTGACGCATGCCGAAGCCGCCCTGCTCGCGGTGTTGCCCCAGGCACCCAGCCGCTTGCGTCCCGACCGTCACCCGCAGCGCGCCCAGGAAGCCCGCGACAAGGTGCTGCGTCGCCTCGCCGAATTCCAGGTATGGCCGCAGCCGGCGGTGGACGAAGCTCTCGAAGAACCGTTGCTGCTCGCCCCGCGCCTGGAACCGAGCCTGGCGCCCTTGCTCGCTCGGCGCCTGAACCGTCCGGACAGCCCGCCGCTGATCCGCACCACCCTGGACGCCACCCTGCAACGCCGGCTCGAAGACCTGCTGCTGGGCTGGCGCGCGCGCCTGCCGGAACACACCTCCGCCGCCATCCTGGTGGTGGAAGAGGAAACCATGGCCGTGCGCGCCTACCTGGGCTCGGTGGATATCAACGACACCAAGCGCTTCGGCCATGTGGACATGATCAGCGCGCTGCGCTCGCCGGGCTCCACGTTGAAACCCTTTCTGTATGGCATGGCCCTGGACGACGGGCTGATTCATTCCGAATCCCTGTTGCAGGACGTGCCCCGACGTTACGGCGATTACCGGCCGGGCAACTTCTCCATGGGGTTTACCGGCGCGGTGCCGGCGAGCACGGCGCTGTCCAGCTCGCTGAATTTGCCCGCGGTGCAGTTGTTGGAAGCCTACGGGCCCAAGCGCTTTGCCGCGCAGATGCGTATCGGCGGTGTGCCCTTGGCCTTGCCGGCGTTGGCCGAGCCCAACCTGGCGTTGATCCTGGGCGGCGCGGGCAGTCGCCTCGAAGACCTGGTCAGCGGCTACAGTGCCTTCGCCCGGGATGGCAAGAGCGCCACTCTCCGTTTACAGCCGGACGATACGCTGAGAGAGCGGCCAATGTTGTCGCCAGGATCCGCCTGGATCATCCGCCGCATCCTCAGCGGCCAGGCCCGGCCCGACCGTGACCCGCGCGCCGAACTGGTACAGCGCCCGGTATTGGCCTGGAAAACCGGCACCAGCTACGGCTTTCGCGATGCCTGGGCGATTGGTGTCGGGCCGCGCTATTTGATCGGCGTGTGGATTGGCCGCCCGGACGGCACGCCGGTGCCGGGGCAGTTCGGCCTTGCGTCGGCGGCGCCGTTGATGCTGCAGGTGCACGATGTACTGACCAACCGCGACAGCCAGCGCGGTATCAGCGCACCGGTCAAACCGGTGCCGGCCAATGTCGGCGTGGCCGCGATCTGTTGGCCACTGGGCCAGCCCATGAGCCGCAGCGACCCTAATTGCCGTCGCCAGCGGTTTGCCTGGACGCTGGACAACACCACGCCGCCGACCTTGCAGGCGTTGGATCAACCGTTGAGCGTAGGCTTGATGGAAAGCGTCTGGGTCAATGCCAAGGGCCTACGAGTGGATGCCGATTGCCCTGGCGCGGTGGCGAAAAACATAGCCTTGTGGCCGGCGCCGCTGGAACCCTGGCTGCCCAGGGCGGAGCGTCGTGAAGCGCGGATTCCGCCGGCCGACCCTGATTGCCCACCACCGGCCTTGGCCGCTTCGTCGCCGCTGTCCATCGTCGGCGTGCGCGAAGGCGACCAATTGCGCCTGCCGGCCGCCAGCCAGCAAGCCCTGCGCCTGAAACTCTCCGCCCTGGGCGGCAGTGGCCGGCGCTGGTGGTTCCTCAATGGCGCACCGTTGGGTGACAGCGCGAACCAGGAATTTATCAATGCCAGCTTCGAGCACCTGGGCCGCTACCAGCTCAGCGTTCTCGACGAAGCCGGACAGACGGCCCGGCTCGAATTCAGCATCGTCGACTGAACCGCCATCGCCGGTAAGTCGGCTCCTACAGGGGAATGCATTCCAAACCGTAGGAGCCGGCTTGCCGGTGATAGCGCCCCAAAGGTTCACTTGCCTTCAAAGCCATTCCCCCCGAAGCTATCCACCTTCAGGAGCCCCCGCATGAACCTCGAACACCTCACCGAACGCCTGCACCGCATTCGCGATACCAACGACTGGAAGCAGTTCCACAGCCCGAAAAACCTGGCCATGGCCGCCAGCGTGGAAATGGCCGAACTGGTCGAAATCTTCCAATGGCTGACCGAAGACCAGTCCCGCCAGTTGCCTGCCGACGCACTCGCCCACGCCGGGCAGGAAGTCGGCGATATCGTGCTGTACCTGTTGTTGCTGTGCAGTGAGCTGGGCCTGGACATGAACGAGGTGGTGCGCGCCAAGCTGGCCGACAGTGAACGGCGGTTCGCCCATGAGTGACCGCCATTTCGACCAGTTGGCCACGCGCTTCGCCGAAAAGATCTACGGCGGCGCCAAAGGCGCGATTCGCCTGGCGGTACTCCAGGCCGACCTGGCCGAAGCGCTGCCGGACCGCCCGCTGCGTGTGCTGGATATCGGCGCGGGCCTTGGGCACATGTCGCTGTGGCTGGCCGAGCGCGGTCATCAGGTGACCCTGGCCGAACCCGCCGAGCCGATGCTCGAGGGCGCACGCCAACGGTTTACCGAGGCCGGACAAACGGCGACCTTCATCCATGCGCCCTGGCAAGACCTGCTGGGCCAACTGACCGAACCCTACGACCTGGTGCTGTGCCATGCCGTGCTGGAGTGGTTGGCCGAACCCCACGCCATCCTGCCGGTGCTGCACCAGCTCACGGTGCCTGGCGGCTGGCTGTCGCTGGCGTTCTACAACCGTGATGCGCTGATTTATCGCAATCTGCTCAAGGGCCACTTCCGCAAAATGCGCAAGAATGACCTGGCCGGCGAAAAGCAGAGCCTGACCCCGCAACAACCGCTGGACCCACGTGAGTTGGCGGCGCAACTCGAGGGGCTTTGGCAGGTCGAAAGCCAGAGTGGCGTGCGGGTTTTCCACGACTATATGCCGGTGGAATTCCAGGCCCGCGCGGATTTACAGGACCTTGTAGAGATGGAACTCGCTCACCGTCGTCACCCAAGCTTTGCCGGACTTGGGCGTTATTTGCACTGGATCTGCCGTCCGGTATAAGCGGCCCAGTCTGCGGAGGTCGAAATGCGTCGTCTCTGTTTGATCCTGTTGTCCCTTGGGCTGGGCGCCTGTTCCAGTCCCAACCCTTATGTGGCTGCTTCAGCGCCGATCCCGCCCGCCCCCGCGCAGGCAGCCAACACCTTCGATGCCAGCGCCTACCCGGCGCCGGTGCGTGACTATGGCGCCTACCGCAATTGGGCCTGGCGCAACGGCCAACTGCCGGCCGGCACAGCCTGGGCGGATTCGGCGCAAATTGCCGAGGCGGTCAGCGGTGCCCTTGATCAGCGCGGCCTGCGGCCCTTGCACGACAGCCGTCCGGCGGACCTCTTCGTGAGCGCCGATGTGCGCCTGGAGAAGCGCCTCAAGCAAGTCCAGGATGACTACGGCTATGGTTACGGCGGCTACAACCGCTATGGCAATGGTTACGGCATGTACAACTCCGTGCCGATCGTGCGCACCTATGAAGTCCAGGTGGTGGTGGTTCGCGTCAATCTGTTCGATGCCCGCACGGGCCAGCCGGTGTGGAGTGCCAGCGCGGAAACGGGCAGCCAGGGAAGCCTCAGTGAGCGCGGGGATGCCTTGCGCCAGGCGGTGCAGAAGGCAATGACGGCCTATCCTCCGAGTTAACAGCTATTCTCATTTCAAGTGCAGGTCGCTCTTTGGAGAACAACCATGTTTCGTCGTATCGCTACGCTCGCGTTTGTTGTGCTGCTGGGCGGTTGCCAGAATACCCAGGTCAACCACGATTTTGATGCCAGCCGGGACTTCGGCGCCTACCGCAGCTGGGCCTGGAAAGACCCGGCGCTGCAATACCGCCCGGATGATCCACGGATCAAGAGCGACCTTACCGAGCAACGCATTCGCCAGGCGGTGGGTGAGCAACTCGACCAGCGCGGCCTGCGCCCGGCTGCGGCCGGCACCAAGGCTGACTTGAGCGTGCAGGCCTATCTCATCGTCGAGGACCGCCAGCAGCAAGTCACCACCAACTACGGCGGCGCCTGGGGTGGCCCCTGGAATGGCTACTGGGGCGGGCCGATGTACAACGAAACCCGCAACGTGACTTACAAAGTCGCCACCATCCAGATCGACCTGCTCGACGGCAAGGACGGCAAGCTGGTGTGGCGCGGCAGTGACGAGCAAATGATGGCCACCTCGCCCAACCCGCAGGACCGCGACAAAGCCATCCGTACCACGGTCAATCGCGTCCTCTCCAGCTATCCCCCTCACTAAAAACCACCACCTACCTCATGTGGGAGCAGGCTTGCTCCCACATGAGGCCTGTTGCAGCCAGTGAATTCCCGTTAGTCACCCGGGTGGCGCCGGGCCAGCGCACCCTCCAAGCCTTGTCTACACTTCAAACCAACTACGGAGAGTAAGCGCTAAGGAGTGCCTGATGTCTCCCCGACTTGGTTCCCGGCAGCGTGGTGCAATTGGCTTGATGGCGGCGGGTACCCTGGCGGTAGCCCTGGTGTTCATGCTGCTGGCAGTGGACAGCGGTCGCTTGTATATGGAAAAGCGCCGGCTGCAGTCCATCGCCGACACTGCTGCCCTGGAAGCCGCCGGCCGTGGCGGCCTGTGCACGCCCTCGACTACCGCCAATGACTATGCGGTGCAGAACGCTACCCGAAATGGTTTCAAAGTGGTTGCGGGCGACACCAGTCGTGGCTTGGCAGTTACCTGCGGCTCGCTGGTGACCAATGCCAGCAATGTCCGCGTGTTTAGCGCCGACCCCACAAAAAACGATGCCGTGCGGGTGATCGCCACGCGCAGCGTGGTGACCAGTATCGCCAGTGGTCTCTGGAACATGTTCAGCGGCGTGCCGGTGTCCACCCAGATGACCTTGAGCGCGACCGCCGTGGCCGCGTATGCACCGCCGGTGGCACAGCTGACAATCCGCAGCAGCCTGGCGTCGGTGGATTCCACGAAGTCGCCGATACTGAACCTGGTCATCGGCAATCTGCTCGGTGGCAACCTGTCCCTGACAGCCGCGAGCTGGAATGGCTTGCTGACGACAAACCTGAATATGCTCAGCTACTTGGACCAGCTGGCCATTCAGCTGAATGTGAAGGCCGGTGATTACGACGCGCTGTTGAGCACCGCTGTATCCGCTAGTCAATTAATCGACGCAGCCGTAAAGGTGTTGCAAAAAAACGGCTCGGTAGCGACGGCAGTCATTAACGACGTGATCTCAGTAAAAGCCATCGCGCCAAATACCCAGCTGTTGACCGTTGGAGATCTACTCAAAGTCGCCACCGGAACACCGGCCGCCGCGTTGAATACCAGTGTCCAGTTGTTTCAGTTACTGCAGACCGTGGCACAACTGTCCAGCAGCAAGAGTGCGGTGAGTGCCGCTACTCAATTGAATATTCCGCTGATCGGCAATGTGTCGGTGCAAACCAAAGTGATTGAGCCTCCGCAGCTGTCGGCCATCGGCAACCCTGCAAAGGCTAAGGCGGGATTGTCACAAACCCCGCCAAAAGATCAGATCTTTGTGCGTACGGCGCAAGTTCGCACGCTGGTGTCTATCCAGCTCCCTGTGCTCAACACGGTGAACAGTTTGACGTCGGCGGTTTCGTCCCTGACCACGCCAGTGACGAGCGTCGTCAATAACCTGCTGCATCTGAATCTTGTCGGTCTGCTGGACCCGCTTTTGTGCCTGGTGTTGAAACCTTGCGACCATACTGATGTGCAGTTGCTGAATGGCCTGGACATCAACATCGAAGTGGCCAGCGCTACGTCTTACGTCAAGGATTTCAGTTGTGCGAGCAGTGCGACGAAGTCACTGACGGTGATGGCGAGTACGGCGCTGGCGGATGTGTCGGTGGGGAAAGTTGACCCGGCGCAGGCATTCTCCTCGACAGCGGCGGCCACTGTTCAGCCCCTCGCTCTCGTCGATATTGGCATACAGACCTGCACGGGGCTTTTCGGTTGTGGCCCACGCCGAGCCGGTGCGGGAGGCAGCTTATTGCTATCGGTGGTTCACGCGCAGGTCGGCGGGACAAGCCAGAGCATGCTTTTTTATCCCGTTAATGAGATGAATCAGGCGCCGACCTATCAATCGGTTCCGCCCACTTCAAATGTCGTCGCTGGCTTGGTCAATACGTTGGGTGCGATCCAAGTGACTTATGTCCCCCCGCCTGCAGGCAACGTATCGGGGGGCGCGCTAGCAGGGGTCTCGGGGCTGCTTACAACGATCACGAATACGCTGATCACTGCGGTCAAAGGCGTCTTGTCACCGGTGCTGGATCCGATTGTGAATAGTTTGCTCAGTGCACTGGGTATCACCGCCGGCAACGCCGAAGTCGGCGCCAACCTCACCTGCCACATGGGCCGCGCCTACCTGGTGATCTAACCTGGCTGGACCACCGGCAGTTCCACACAAAACCGCGCGCCTTGCTCGCCATTGGTGACGCTCAGCCGTCCGCCCATGTTTTCCACAATCCCATAGCTCACCGACAACCCCAACCCGGTGCCGACGCCAATGGGCTTGGTGGTAAAAAACGGCTCGAAAATCCGCTCCAGCAAGCGTGGGTCGATGCCGCCGCCGTTGTCCTCGACCCAAATGCGTACGTGCCGGCTGTCGTGCTCGCAGTGCACGGCGATCCACGGGCGGAACTGCGGGTTGTTTTCACGTTTGCCCAGCAGCGCATCACGGGCGTTGACCATCAGGTTGATCAGCACCTGCTCAAGCTGGTCGGCGTAGCCTTTGACCTGCACGCTGAAGTCCGCCGGGGTGACGCGCAGGTCCACGCCCTTGCCGCGCAGCCCTTCGCCGAGCAGCGACAGCGTGCCCTCCACGGCCTGGGAGGGGTCGAAGGGCTGCTGTTCGATTTCCGAGCGGCGGCCAAACACGCGCATATGGTCCACCACACGCGCCGCGCGTTGGACCTGGGCGTCGATGCGCTGGAGCTTTTCCGTCAGGTAGTCGATCTGCGCGTCGCCGTTGCCCAGGCGCTTGAGCACATTGACGATGGCCATGCGCATTACATTCAGCGGCTGGTTGATCTCGTGGGCCAGGCCCGTGGCCATTTCCCCGAGGGTGGCCATCTTCGCGCTCTGGGTCAGTTGTTGCTGGGAGCGACGTACCTCAGTGTTATCGCGGCCAACGGCCTGCACTTCCACCAATATGCCTTGCTCATCGAATACACCACGGTCGGACCACACCCACCAGGCATGTTCACGACCCGGCAGTTGCAGGCTGATTTCGGCGGTGCTCACCGGGAATTCCGGGGTCAGTTGGCGGATGCGCTGGATAAATGCCTGGCGCTGTTCGTCCGACAACCAATCACCGAGGTGAAGCCCCGGCAGTTGCTCTGGCCGGCACTCCAGGTAGTTGGCCAGTGGCGTGTTGCCGAAGGTCAGGGTCAAGTCCGGGCGATAGCGGCAGATCATCGCCGGCGAGTCTTCCACCAGGATGCGATAGCGTTCTTCGCTCTGCTTGATCTGCTCGGCGGCCAGGGTCGCCTCGGTCACGTCGAGCCACAGCCCGACAGCTTCTACCGGCAGGCCCAGGTCATCGCGCAGCAACTTGGCCTCGTCGAGCAGCCAATGATAGGCACCCTGCTTGTCACGCACCCGGTAGCGACTGCGCACATTGCCTTCGCGCAGCAGTTGGCGGGTGCGATCAAAGTACAGGTCGCGGTCTTCGGGGTGGATCAGTGCGGCCAGGCTGTCATGGCTGCAATCGTCCAGGGTCCAGCCCAGCACGGGCAGCAGGCTGTCGCTGAAGAAGGCCGGGTGCAACGCGCCGCCGACGTAGCGTTGTACATAGATCACCGCCGGAGAACTGGCGATCACGTTGTCCAGGCGCGCATGGGCGGCGGCGGCTTGCAGTTGCTGGTTCTTGATGTCGCTGATGTCGAGCATGAAGCCGATCCAGCGCCGACTGTCGCCCGTGCCCAGCACCTGGCCCTGCACGCGATACCAGAGCGGCTGGTCGGCGTCGGTGCGTTGCAGGCGGACGCTGGTCAGCAGGGGTTTGCCCAGGGCCTGTAAATCCTGCAGGCGGCTGTTGAGCTCCTGGCGATCGGCGGGATGAATCAGCTCCAGCCACAGGCCCAGCGCCTGGCGCGTCGCGCCGTCTTGCTGGCCGAGGCTGCGCAACAGGCTCGGGGCGAGTTGGATTTCCTCGGTGGCGGGCAGCAGTTCCCACCAACCGGTGCCGAGCAGGCCTTGCAGGGCTTCCATGCGTTCCAGTTGTTGGTGGTCGCGCTGTTCGCGCAGGCGGCTGAGCAACGGCGCGGCGAGGGCGGCGGCAAGGTCCAGCCACTCGCGTTCGCGGATATGCGGCTCGCCAATGTAGCAGCCGCACAGCAGCCAGGCGGCAACGCCCTCGGCGTCACGATACGGCACCAGCAACCCGTCGGCATGGCCGAAGAGGCTGAGCAGGCGCGGGTGATCATTGTGTGCCTCGGCCAGGCTCAGCGATACGTTGCCGTTGACGCCGTCCAGGCCGGTGCCGACGTGCTGGCCGGTTTGCCACAGGGCCGGTGCGTCATGGGCGGTGTATTGGCTGTAAATCCGCCAACCCTGCTCGTCGTCATCGGGCACTGCCAGGGCAACACAGGGGATTCGCCAGTGCTGTGCCAGGCTGCGCAGCTGCTCGGTGACCACGTCGGGCAAGCGACCCAGGCTGCAGACGCGCAACTGCTCGCTCATGCGGCCAGTCAGTTGGTGGTTCTGCTCGCGCTGCCCGGCCTGTTGCCTGCCGGTCAGCAAGTCACCGATGTCGAGCAAGCGCAGGATCCAGCCGTCACCCTCTGGCTCGACCCAGCCGCGGGTATGCAGCACCTGCCCGATACCCTGGAAATCCAGGTCGAGGCTTTGACGTTGCCAGTCGGCGGGGTGGCCTTCGACGCTCAGCGCGCTGCCGGCACACAGCAGGTCTCGCAATAATGGCCGGGCTTCGGCCACGCCCTGTGCGGCCAATTGCTGACGCAGCGTGCCGCTGAGGCTGACGACACGGCCTTGGTCATCCAGTCGCACATGCAGCCCAGCAGCCGGCACCGCTTGCGGCTCGAGAACCTGCGGGCGGGTGCGGCCCGACAGGCGCCCGAAAAGGTTATCCCCCGCGGTCAAAACTGGATACTCGAACTGGCCGTCAGGTTGGTCGGCAGGCTCGGTACGTTGCCTATGCCAGGGATCACCAGCGCCGGGAATACCGAGTTGAGGTTGGCACTGGGGTAGGTGATCGCGACGGTCAGCGTGGTGCCGGTGTAGGTGGCACTGACGAAGGAGGGCTGGAACTGGAAGCTTGCGGGGATCCAGCTCAATTGCGCGGCGACGGTATCTTTCGCGCGCTGGGTGACCTGCGTCGGGTAGGCGGTTCCGGCCGCGACCGGGTCTATCGACATGGCCTGGCGCACCGCCTCGGCTGCGGCCTGGTTGAATGACTGCATCAATAACAGCGGCAGGCTATAGCTGACCAACCCATAAAACACGGCAAAGAAGATTCCGAAGACCAGGGCGAACTCGATCGCCGCAGCACCTTTTTGCTTTTTGGGGAGGCCTGTTTTCATGACTGCGTCTACCCTGACGGCTACTACCTGATATCAGCATAGAATCAATCAGCAAAAAGGGATGTTTTTTACGTGATCCATGGCGTGGTGATAGTGCTCTGGCTGGGGCTCTGTGCGGTGCAGGATATGCGTCAGCGACAGATCGCCAATGGGTTGACCTTGGGGGTTGGGCTGCTGGCCTTACTTTATTTGAGCTGGACGGGTGTCACCTGGCTGGGTGCGCCGGCGAAGGAGGGTGGCTGGGCGTTTGCCCTGGCGCTGTTGTTGGGCCTGCCGGGCTATGTGCTGGGACGCTTTGGCGCGGGCGATGTAAAGCTGTTGGCCGCGTTGGGAATGGCCACCACCGTGGACCCTTTGTTGTGGTCGCTGATCGGCGCTGCACCCGTCCTGGGCGCGTGGCTGCTTATCCATCAATGGGTTAGCGCGGGCCATGCGAAACTGGGCGTGGAGGCGTCAACAAAACAGCCTTTTGCGCCGTTTTTATTGACAGGTTTTGCACTGTATTTATTTTGGATCCATTAGTCGCACAAGGCCTTTATCGCTATGTACATAGTCATAAAGTAGGTCTACGTTTATTGAGTAGATGTATAGGATTCTTCGTCGAAAGGGATAGGTCAATCTATTGGCTTTCCAGGCATGGAGTAGCGCGTGAACAAGCTCACATCGGCAGTAAAAGTGCTCGTGGTCGACGATCAGCCGCTGATCGTGGAAGAGCTCTGCGAATTTCTCGAAAACAGTGGTTATCGTTGTGTCCCGTGTGAGTCCAGCCGCCACGCCTTGAAGCGTTTCACCGAAGACGCCGAGATCGGCCTGGTGCTGTGTGATCTGCACATGCCCGACATGGATGGCATCGAACTGGTCCAGGCCATGCAAAAGGTGGCCGGCAAGCAGCGCGCGTTCGAAGCGATCATGCTCACCGGACGTGCCGACAAGCAGGACGTGATCAAGGCCCTGCGCGCGGGCATCTCCGATTACTACCAGAAGCCGATCAACCTCGATGAATTGCTCGAAGGCCTGCAGCGCCAGGAAGCGGCGTTGGAGGAACGGCAAAAAGAGCTGCAACTGGGGCACCTGAACCAGAAGCTGCAGTACCTTTCCGAGTCGATCAATGACTTGTACCAGGACCTCGACAAAGTACGTCGCAGCCCGAATGCAGGGCTGTCCGACGATGGCGAGTCAGCCGAAGAGGCCGGGCCGGTGGAAATCCCGACCATCTTCAATCAGCTCTCGCCCCGTCAGCTGGACGTGGCGCGGCTGGTGGGCAAGGGCCAGACCAACTATCAGATTGCCTGCGAGCTGGGCATCACCGAAAACACGGTCAAGCTGTATGTGTCCCAGGTCTTGCGCCTGACCCATATGCATAACCGCACCCAACTGGCATTGGCGTTGTCGCCGAACAATTCGGCAATGCGCCAGCGGGTGACGGCCCACTGACGCGCGCAGCGTTATTGACTCTTCCCGCCTTTGGATGACGCTTCGAAGAACTCCGGAATCGGATGCTTGTTGCTGTCGAGCCAACGCTGCATGGCCTGCTCCCTTTCGGTGGGCGTGGTCTTTTGCGGTGTCGGCGAGGCGGCTCGGCCATTGATCTGCAGCGCCATCCAGTTCTCCGTCTCTGCCTGCTGTGGAGACGAAGGGCCGGGTGGAATGGCCACTGCGCTCAGCGGCAGCAACGCCAGGTAAACCAGGTAATAGGCTTTCATCGTCGACTCCTTATTTGATGGTCACCGGCAGTGCATCACTGACTGCCGCGACGTTGCGTGCTGCCGCGCTGGACTCCTTGAGTTTCACCGCGCGAGCCTGGGCCTCGGTGACCTGTTCGGGGCTCAGGCCCAACTGGCTGACCACTTTGGCGGCTTGCCCCCAGTCATCCTGATAGATCAGCAGGGTCACCAGGTTCACGGCTGCCAACGGTTCGCCCTGCTTGAGTTCGATGGCCGTCATGAACTCGAAGCGCGCGTCTTCCAGACGCAACTGGTTGAGGTACACCACCCCCAGGTCATTGCGGATTTTTTCGTCGGTAGGTGCCAGGCGTGCAGCCCTTTGCAGGTGGGCCATCGCCTGGCCGTTGTCACCCTTGGCGGCGGCCAGTTGTCCCAGACCGTGCTCGCCCTCGGCCGTCATGCAGGTGCCGAGCAGGCTGCGGTACAACGGCTCAGCCTCGCTGCGGCCCAACAAACGGTAGTTACGCGCCTTGCGCTGGCGCACCTGGGGCAAGGTGTCCGGCAGGTTCTGCAGGTTGGCCAGGCTGGCGTGCAGCTTGCCTTCGTTGGCGAGGTCATCGGACAGGTTCAACGCCAGTTCCTGGTCGGCGCTGGGCTTGCTGCAACTGCCGGGTGTGGTCAGCGCCGCCCAGGGCGATTGACCGTTGGTGGCGCATCCACCGAGCATCAACAGGGCCAGGCCGGCGATCAGTACTTTCATCAGGGCTTCCTCAAAAGTGGCTCAAGGCGCGGGCGATGCCGATAAAGGCGGGGCCGCCGAGCACGATCAGCAAGGCTGGAAACAGAAACACCATCATCACCACCGACATTTTTGCCGACATCTTCGAAATGTATTCCTGCAGGCGGGTCAGCCGGCGGTCATCCAGCAACTGCTTGAGCGCCAGCAGCGATTTCATCGCGCCGCCGCCTTGCTGGATCAATTGCTGAAGGATGATGCAGGTGTCGGTGAACTCGTCCACTTCAAGCAGGCGGGCGGTCTTGCCCAGTTCTTCGCCCAGCTCCAGGCCGGAATCGACCCGGGCCAGGATCAGGCGCAGCTCGTGGGTGAGGCTCGGCAGTAAGCGCTGCGCGTCGTTACCCAGCACGCGCAGAGACTGTTCAACCGCCATGCCCGATTCGAACAGGATGCGCAGCAGTGGAATGAAGGTGGCGATCTCTCTGGCGATCCGCTGCTGGCGGTATTTGGCGGCCGCGGCGAGTACCCGCTTGGGCAGCAGGTAGCCGATGCCCAAGGCAACCGCGGGGGCAATCCACACAGGGGCGGCTTGCGGGAAAAACAGCTCCTGGCCGAGGAAGGTCAGGCCCATTAATACAATCGGCACGCCGACCTGGAAGGCTGCAAACAGCGAGCGCTGGCTGGCTTTACGCCAACCGACCCGGTTGAGCAGCACCTGGGTTTCATTGTCCAGGCTGACCGAGCGCTGGGCCAGGCTGCTGCCGCCGAGTTGGCGCATGAACGCGCCGATTTTGTCATCGCTGCCGGTCCGCCCCTGCAACCGTTCGGAGACGCGGCGATCGCGCCGGCGATGCTCAAGGACCTGGCCACCCACCAGCACCAGGGCGGCAAGGAACATCAAGGCGCCAGCCAGAAGCACCATCTCAGACACTCCTCAGCATGCGCCACATGGCGAAGGTGCCTGTCAGGTCCATCGCGAGGGCGACGAACAGCAGGGTGCGCCCGGTGTCGTCGTTCCACATGGTCAACAGGTAGCCAGGGTTGACCAGCATGAAGTAACTCACCAGCAAAACGGGCAAGCCACCCAGCAGGTACGCGGTCATGCGGGTTTCACCGGTCATGGCCTTGAGTTGGCGGGCTCCCTGTTCACGCTCGCGAATCATCTTGATCAGGTTTTCCAGCAGTTCGCTGGCGTTGCCGCCGTAGCGATGGTTGACCTTCAGGCCCAGGGCAAACAGGCGAAATTCGTCCTGTTCGTAGAATTCGGCAAAGTCACTCGCCGAGTCCGGCAGGCTTACGCCCATGCGCACGTTGCGCTGCACACGGCCCATGGCCTCCTTGAGCGGGTTATCAATATTCTCGATACCGCCCAATACGGCGTCGGCCAGGGTCCTGCCGGATTTCAGGCTGCGTACGCTGTGGTCCAGCAACTGTGGCAACTGTTCGACCATGCGTTGCACCCGCCGCTGGTAACGCCAGCTGATGTAGACGCGCAACAGAATGGGCGGGCCCAGCACCATCACCGCCAGGCCCAACCCGTCGGCGATCAGGTAGCCGAACAACGCGCCGACGATCCAACCGCTGAGCCACAGGCCCAGGCGATCAGTCGGCTTGCCCAGCCCCGCGCGCAGAAACATGCGCTCAAGGCCGGACCAGCGAGTGGGTTCTTCGCGGGCCTCGGGTTGGCCGTCACCGAGGCGCTCCAGCACGCGGTCAGTCTGGGCCTTGCGCAGGCCGTGCTGAAACTGCCAGAGCGACAGCCCGATCAGCAGCAGGCAAAAAAGCAGCAACATAGGTCCGGTCATCAGGCGCCCCCTATAACGGCAAGGCCGATTCGCGGCGCAGTTTGTCACCGGCCGGGTTGATGGCTTCGCGCAGGAAACCGAAGCCGGTGCGCCTGTCCAGCCGGAACAGGGTATTGGTGACGTACACGTCGTCGCGCACGCCCACCACCTCGACGACTTCGCTGACGCAGCGGCGGCCATCGGGCATGCGTGTCAGTTGAATCACCACGTCCAGGGCGGCGCAGATCATCTGGCGCAGGGTTTTTTCCGCGATCACCCGGCCGGTCAGGCCCACCAGGGTTTCCAGGCGCAGCAGGGCATCCTGGGCATTGTTGGCGTGTACGGTGCTCATGGAACCGTCGTGGCCGGTGTTCATCGCCGTCATCACGTCGAGCACCTCCACGCCTCGGATTTCGCCGAGGATGATGCGGTCGGGGCGCATCCGCAGGGCGTTGCGGATCAAGTCGCTGGACCGCACTTCACCATGGCCTTCGGCGTTTGGCGGCCGGGTTTCCAGGCGCACTACATGGGGATGGCCCAGTTGCAGCTCGGCGACGTCCTCGATGGTCACCAGGCGCTCGTGCGGGTTGATCAACTGGCTGAGGATATTCAGCAGTGTGGTCTTGCCGGTGCCGGTACCGCCGCTGATGAGAATGTTGCAACGTTTGCCGACGGCCTCCTGAAAGAACTCGAAAATGCTCTGGTCGATGGTCTGCATGGCGACCAGGTCGCTGCTCTTGAGCATGTCCTTGCGAAACTTTCGAATCGACAGGCACGGCCCGTCCAAGGCAATCGGCGGGATGATCGCGTTGACCCGGCTGCCGTCCGGCAGGCGCGCATCCACCATCGGCGAGGACTCGTCCAGGCGCCGTCCCAGCGGCGCGAGAATCCGCTGCATCACGCGCTCGACGTGGTGATCGTCGATAAAGCGCAGGTCGCTCTGATGCAGCAGGCCGTCGCGCTCGATAAACACCCGGTGCGGCCCGTTGACCAGAATCTCGGTCACCGAGGGATCGCGCAGCAGCACTTCCAGTGGGCCGAAACCGGTGAGTTCGTCGACGATTTCTTCGGCCAGGCGTTCCATTTCATAACGCGAGATCGCCAGGCGCATGCGCGTGATGTATTCGGAGACTTTGTCGGTGACAAACTGAGCCAGCGACTGGCGCGTGCCTTCGAGCAGGTTTTTGCCTGACTCCTCGATGGCGTCAATGATGTAGCGGTGCAGCACCAGCTTCAGGCCATCATGGTCGCTGTTGCCGCTGACGCTGCGGGCCGGGCCGCCGAAGAGTTTTTCGCTGGTCATCGTCCCGACCCCAGGAAGCGTTCAAACCAGCGCATCGAGGGTTTTTCAAGGCCCTCGGAGCGTTTCGCCAGGCGTTCGCCCAAGGTCCGCACGGCTTGGGTCAGGGGTTCGCGTGGGGCCAGGGCGAACAGGGTCTGGCCCTGGTTCTTGACGTTCAGGCGCAGTTCGGCGCTCAGCGGCAGGACGGCGATGCACTCAAGGCCGAAGCTTTTTTCCAGGGCTTCGGTGTCAGGTGCACAGGATTTGATATAGCGGTCGACCACCAGCTTGGCGTGCTCGAGTTTCATGCCTTTGTCGCGCCAGCGGTTGAGCACCGCCAGGTTGCGCCGACAGTCGAGTACGCTCTGGTCGGTGCACCACAGCAGTTTGTCGCAGTGGCTGACAAAGGTACGCAGCGCCTCGCTGTCCGGTTGCCCGGTAATGTTCACGACGATGTGCTGGAAGTGTTGGCGCAACGCGCTGAGCAGCATGTACAGCTCGGCGGCGCTGGTCAGTTTGAGCGGTTCGTCACCGGTGGCATAGGCCAGGATGCGCAGGCCATCCAGGGCTGTGGTGAAGGCGCTGTTGATCAAGGTGGTATCGAGACGGCGCAGGTGCCGCAATGCATCGCCAAAGTTGAACGTGCTTTCCAGCCCCAGCAGCGCCAGGCTGTCACTGCGTGGCAGGCCCAGGTCGAGCAGCAGGGTTTGTTGCCCGCTTTTTTGCACCACCAGCGCCAGGTGCGTCGCCAGCATCGCCCCATCGGCGTTGCTCTGGGTGCCAAACAGCACGGTGAGGCCGCCCAACTGCGCACTCGAAGTCACCGGCGGCAGGCGCTTGCTCAGGCGCCGCACCAGGCCTGCGACTTCACTGGAGCGCGAGCCATAGGCGACGAAATCGCGGGCGCCGGCGCGCATGGCATTGAGTACCAATTGGTTATCCATGCCATCGCCGAGGGCGACCACCGCGAGCATCGGCTTGGCCTCCAGGGCTCCTTCGATCAGCGCACTTTGGGCCACCACGTTTTCACGGTCGAGGCCGACGAACACCAGGTTGGCGAAGGTCACGTCGACCAGCGCGAGCAACTCATCCAGGCTGCCACCGCCGGCACTGACCACTTGGCCAAGGGGCGCGAGTGCGCCCTGGAGCCATTCCAGGTCGGTGGTGTTGCGGGTAATTGCCAGAAATGTCTGGCTCAGGCTATCGCTCATTGGGAAAGTCCACTGCGACGATCGAAGTTGCCGTTTTCCAGGAAGAACAGGCGGTACCAGTTCGGGTCGTAGGTGCGCAGTTTCTCGCCGGGCAGGGAAGGCAGTTGCGCATTCGCGGCCAGCGGCTGGACCAGGTGTGGCGTGACGATCATCAGCAGCTCTTTTTCTTCGCGGCTGATGTTGGAATCGCGGAAAAACGCGCCGAGGATCGGGATGTCACCCAGGCCTGGAAACTTGCTGATGGTGGAGCGGTTGGTGCTGCTGATCAGGCCGCTGATCACGAAGCTTTCGCCATCGGCCAGGGACACGCTGGTGTCGGTTCGACGCACGGTCAGGGCGGGCACCTGGATCCCCTGGATCTGCACGGCGTTGCTGTAGTCGAGTTCGCTGACCTCCGGCGCGACCTTGAGGGTGATCCGATTGCGGTCGATCACCGTGGGGGTCAGGGTCAGGCGGATGCCGAACTCCTTGTACTCGATGGAGATACTGTCGCTGCCGCTGCTGGGCACCGGAATGGGCACTTCGCCGCCGGCCAGGAAGGTTGCGCTCTGCCCGCTCAGGGCCACCAGGCTGGGACGTGACAGGGTATAGGCGAAGCCACTCTGTTCGAGGGCGTTGATCATCGCCGAGATCCGCCCGCCACCGAAGCCGATGTTGAAAAAGCCATTGTTCACTGCCTGCCCGCGAAAGCTGTTGGCGGTGGTGGCAGGGATAGTGCCATTGCCCGGGCTGCCGAACAGGAAATTGCCACCTTGGCCGAACAATGAGGTACTGGCTTCCTTGAGCTTGGTACGGCTGACCTCGACAAAGCGAATGTCGGTCTGCACCTGGCTGGGCAGCAGCGGGTCCTCGGAAGGCGACAGCGACAAGCTGGTCAGCGCCGAGGTGGCCTTGCCCTTGACGAACACCATGCTCTGGCGCGGCGCGCTGGCGCAGGCGGTCCACACCATCAGGCTGGTCGCGCCGACACCGACGCCGGTCAGCAGGAAGTTACGGTCGCCGTTGACGCGCACATCGGCGATCTTCGGGTCGCCAATCGCCAGGCGGGTTATTGCCACCGGCGATTGCAGTTCTTGTTGCAGGCCTTCTCCCACCTCGACCACGGCGGGCAACTGGCCCAGGGCGCTGCAATTGCCCGGCGCCGCGAAGGCCATGCCCGCCGGCAGGCTCGACAGCATCAGGGTCCAGGCGAGGTGCGTGAACATGGCAGTGTAGCGATGGCTCATTCAAGGCATCCTTGCTCAATCACGGGGTTTGTGGGGCTGCTTGGGCACCGCGAATCACTTCAATGCCACGACGTGCGCCGGTCTCGCCGGCGACTGTGGCTACCCGCTTGGGCGGGCCAATCAGAGCCAGCTGGGTGAATTGATAGAGGTCGCGGTTGGCACTTTCCAGTTTGTCCGGTGCGTCGCTTTCGCCGGCCCAGTAGCGACTGAGCAGCTGTTCGTCGGCGCTGCGCACGGCCAGGCGCAGGGTGCCGGCCTGGGCCGCGAGCATCAGGCGACTCAATAAGGCTTCCGGTACAGCCAGCACTACGGTGCGGGCACCGGCACGGCGTTGCGCGGCCTGGGCGCGCTCTTCAGGCGTGGCCGGTGGCGGTACCGCAGGCGTGCCGTCATTGGCCAGGCCCATTTGATCGCCGACGCTGAGCAGGCGCATGGCCGGCAGGACGATTTGGGCTGACGGCTCGGTATTGCTGTTGTCCTGGCGCAGGAACAGCAGCACGTCCACGTAGTCGCCTGGGCTCAACTGGCCGGCGACGCCGATGACTTCATCCACCGCGACGGCCAGCGCCCGCTCACCTGGGCGAATCATGCGGGCCAGCGGGCCGCCGGCGTTGAAGCTCTCTTCGTTGAGCCAGGTGCCCGCAGCCAGCATGCGCAGCGGTTTGCGTCCGATCGCCTGGTCCAGTTGCGTCAGGCTGCCGGCGGGTACGGTGCGCAGTTTTTCCACGGCCAGGTCAGCAGCGGTCAGTGGTACGAAAGCAGGGACGTCGTGCACCAGTACCACGACGGGGGTGCGGTTCTGGTCTTCGACGGCAGCGACGGTTTTTTCCACGGAAACGACAGGTGCGGTGGGTGCCGTGACGGGCTCCGGCGAGCGACTCAGTACCAGCCCCCAGTACCCTGCAATCAATGCCCCGATCAGCAACAAGCCGGCCAGGACCATGCTGATACGACTGTTCATGACGGCTCTCCCTTTCCCGTTGCATTACACACTCGTTAATCCAATCGAGTTAATTCGCAACCTGGCTGTGATGAACAACTAACGATTTGGCTATTTGAAGGTAGCTCAGCTAGGACGAAATGCCATTACCTGACAGAAAATTTATCTGCACGCCAAGGCGTTGCCTTTTGAACTGCGGGTTTATGGCGCCAACGTTGTGACTAATACTTTCTAATTAATGCGTTATTACAGTTGTGAGCCTGGGGTTTGTTGACAATGCTCTAGTGGCACGCCGTGATTATCTGGATCTAGAGCCCTTCGGCTTTCAGTGGCGTTCTTAGGGAGAAGTCTTATGTTCCTTGACCTGATGTTGAAGTTCTATGTTCAGACACAACTATTCTTCAAACGCAAAGAGGGCGCGTCAGGTATTGAATACGCCATTATCGTGGCGCTGGTGGCGATTGTTATTGTCGGTGCAGGCTCGGGGCTGGGCACCAAGATCGCCTCGGTGTTCAACGGTATTGCCAACAAGATGACCACGGTGACCTGAGTTAAAGTGTAAAGTCACCCCCTTCATCCACGGGCAGGTACGGTCATGAGCGCATCTTCTTCGGGTCGCCAACAAATCTTATTGGTGGACGATGAAGAAGACGCCTTGATCGAACTTGCCGAGTCCCTCGGTAACGAGGGATTTGTCTGTTTTACCGCCAACTCTGTCACCTTCGCCTTGCAAGAATTGACACTCCACCCTGACATTGCCCTGGTCATCACTGACCTGCGCATGCCCGAGGAAAGTGGCATTTCCTTGATCAAGCGTCTGCGCGAACACACCTCACGCTCGCACCTGCCGGTGATTGTCATGTCGGGCCATGCCGAGATGGACGACGTCAGCGATATGCTGCGTTTGCAAGTGCTCGACCTGTTCCGCAAGCCGATCTACCTGGTGCGGTTGATCGATACCTTGAACAACTTGTTCCCTCTCGCAAAGAAATCTACCGAGTAGCGGCCGTTTTGCCGGCGCTGGCGTCCGTGAGATCGCCCGCGCGGCTGGTTGCGCCCACCCGGTAGGTGGGCGCAGTGCGAGGTTCAGAGTTGGTAACTGAAGCTCAACGTGTAGCGCGGACGCCGATCAAAGTTGTCGAACGCCACTTCCGACATCGGCTTGGCCGCTTCCAGGGAGATGTTGTAGTACTTGGCGTCACCGAAGCGCAGGCCGACGGCGGCCGATGACATGTTGTTGCCCTTGATCGGCAGGTCGTTGAACCAGGTCTTGGCGCGGTCGAACACCACATAAGGCTGCAGGATGCGCACCCATTCGCCGGCGCGGTTGTAGCTGTAGTTGACCTCATACGCCACGCCCCACCCCTTGTCGCCCGAGCCCTGGTCATCGGGGTAGCCACGGGCGAAGTTCTGTCCACCGAAGGTGGCGCGCTCGCTGTCGGGCAGGGTGTCATCACTCCAGTAGAGCGCGCCGGACAGCACGCCTTGCCAGTTATCGAAGAGCTTGTTGCTCTGCACGCCGGACAGGCGCAGGCGGAAGAAATCGAGATCCGGCTTGAGGCCGCCGAAGTCACTGCGGGTCTTGGCGCCCATGCCGTTGATGCCTTGGTACAGGCCAGCGCTGAGGATGCGCAGTTGCGTGGTATCGGCCTTGCGCCAATCACCCTCGAACGCCAAGGCGCGCAGGTCGGTTTGCAGCTCCAGGCGCTGGGGGAAACCTTCGAGTTTGTAGCGGGTGGTCTGGTCGACCGCGTAGTAGCGGGCGCCGAGGCTCAGGGACTCGTTGGGGGAGGCGATCACGGGGTGGCTGAAGCCGATGGAGTAGCGGTCGATTTCCTGGTGCGGCTTGAGTTCGAAGCCGTCGCCCAATTGCAGGCTGGTGCGTGGGTCGGCGCGGTAGCGCTCGCCCGACAACACCAACTGCGTGCCCTCGGCATTGATGAACTGGCTGTAGGCCGCACGGTAGTAATGCTCTTTGTCGTCGCCCGGTGGGAACAGCCCGCTGAGGCTCAGTTGTTCCCCCATGGATGTCCACGAATTACTGGTGGCCGTCAGCAGCGCTTGCGTGCCGCCACGGCTGGCCTCGTTCAGGCTCATGCTGGTGGTGAACGGTTTGCGGCTGGCGGTGATTTGCATATGGGTGCCGCCATCGGTGGTGCCGGGCGGCGGCACCTGCGCCTGCAGGGTCACCCCGGGGATGGCGCTCATCAGCGTGGTGTAGCGCTCGAAGGTCTTGCGGGTGAGCGGGCGTTCGGCCTTGAGTTTTTCCGCGAGTTTGTCGACGTAGGCCGACACCGAGCCGATGTCGCCTTGCAGGTCGTAATCGCGGATATATCCTTCGACCAGCACTACGTGCACCAGGCCGCCTTCAAAGCGTTGTTCCGGCAGGAAGGCGTAGGACAGCAAGTAGCCGTCTTCCTGGTAGCGGCGGGTGATGCTGCGGGTGGCTTCGATCAATTGCGCCAGGTTGGTTTCATGGCCGATCAGGGGTTCGAAGGCCTGGGCGACTTCCTTCAGCGGGTAGACCGTGCCGCCGTCGATCTGCAGCTTGCGAATGGTCACCTTGGTGTCCATCAGCAGGGGTTGCGCGGCGGTGGCAGCGGGGGTGGGCAACTGGGTCTGCGGGGTCGCCGGTCGATACGCATCGGCGGGCAGGTTGGGCACGGGCAGGTTGCGAATGGTGTCGTTGCTATTGAGGAAGCTGGGTAGGGTATCGGCGTGGGCGTAAGCACTGAGGGTGAGCAATAACAACGGCGTCAAAGCGCGCATAGGACACTCCATGGTCAAAACTGCAGCAGCGTATTGCAGGGTCCCGCCGGGCTCTGGGGGCGCGGTTCGGGTGTTTTCAGGGATCGATCATTGACCCATAAAAAAAGACGAGAGACTTATTGGGGTCTCTCGTCTCAACCAAGCGTAGGCGCTGTAGGTGAGGCCGTCTAATCGGCCAGGTGCAATTCTATTTTTTGCCGGTAAGGCCACCGATCAGGCCGCCCAGCAGACCCCCATTTGCACTGGCACCTGCACCTGCGGAGGCGGATGCGCCGGCTCCCAGGTTCAGGCCACCGCCGAGCAAACCACCGCCGGTGTTGGTGCCGCCGGTCACCAGGCCGCCGATCGAGGCCACGGTGCCGCCTACTGCGCTCACGGTACCGCCCAAGGCGTTGGTGACCGGGTTGGCGTTAGTGCCGCTGATTTTGCCGCCCAGGCTGCTGACGGCGCCGCCGACATTGGTCACCAGGCCGTTGACGGGAGCCCCCAGGCCGGTGGCGTTGCCGACGGTTTGGGTCAGGCTGGTAACGCCGCTGGTGATAGGGTTCAGGGCGCCGCCGACCTGATTGGTGAGGGCAGCAACCGGTGCGCCTGCCGCGGTGTTCGGTGTGCCGCTGCCACCCAGCAGGGTACCCAGCGATGCCACGGTACCGCCCGTTTTGACGCCAGTGACGCCGGTCGCGCTGACCACGCCATTGCTGCTGCCTGCATCCAGGCCGCTGCCGGCGCCTGCGATCACACCACCGATGAGTTCCGCCAGGCCCAGTTGCCCGGTGCCACCGCCACTGCCACCACCCGAGCCGCCGCCACTGCCGCCACTGCTGTCGTCAGCCGGGTCGACATAGCCGCTGGCTTTACCGACCACGGTGCCCACGCCATTGAGCACATTGCCCACAGCGCCAGTGACAGGGTTGCCGGTGCCGCCGGCATCGGCGACTTTATCGCCCAGGCCGTCAACGGTATCGCCGACTTTTTGCAGCAGGCCGCCGACAGGCGTATCCAGGCCTGTGGTGGTGCCGACTTTGCCGGTGGTTTTTTCCACCAGGGACACCACGGGCACCAGTACTTTCGCGCCGACGGTGTTGGTGACCGAGCCCAGTGGGCCGGTGGTGCTCGCCGTGCTGAGTGTGTCGCCGAGCATGGTCACGGCGTTGCCGACCTTGCCCACTACATTGCCGACTACGGGGGCGGCACCGCTGACCACGGGCACTTGCCCCAGCAGTGTCGCCACATTTTGACCGGTCGTGGAGACACCGGTGCCGAGATCAGCGACTCCGTTGGCCACGCCGGCCACGGTTTTGCCCAGTGCATTGCTGTCGGTACCCAGTGTGCCCAGGCCATCCGAAACGCCCGTGCCGATGCTGCCGACAGCGGTGCCGACAGAGGTCAGCAGGCCACCTGCGGTAGCCCCCACGATCGGCAGGCTGCCGAGTGTGGTACCGAGGCTGCTGACAGTGCCGCCGAGGCCGGTTACGGTATCGCCGAGGGTATCGGCCACGTTAGCCGTGACCAGGGTGCTGGTGGTGCCGGTACCGCCACCTCCTGTGCCGCCACCACCAGTACCCCCGCCGCCGGTACCGCCACCGCCAGTGGATGCGTCCGGTGAGGAAGCGGAGCCGCCACTGTGATGCCCACCACCACCGCTGCTGCAGCCGCCGAGCGTCATTGCTACTGCCAGGGCCAGCGCGGTACTTGCTTTCCAAAACACTACTTGAGCTTTCATGATTGAGTTCCTTGCACCTGTACAACCTTGGTTGTCTCAAACGCTCGCTATTTCTAGGGATAGCGATGCGTTTGTCCGTGTGGCTATAACAAGCCCGGGCGCTCTTTCTCACAATGCTCTACTTGGTATTAACGATTTATATACGGCGCGGATGTACCGGTTAAGCGACTAATACCAAGGGTATAAGGGATGGATGTATCAAGATATATATGTATTAAAAATCAAAGAGTTGAATAAAAAAGCGGACTTGAGAAAGTCCGCTATAACCCAGGATGTATATATACAATTAATCAGTGGTTGTTCAGGCGATCGGCTGCCATTTGCCCACCATGTGTTCAATGTCACCCGCGCCTTTCAACACTAACTCCCCGCTGGAACCGGGCGCACTGGCCAATAAGGTGACCTCACTGGGCAGGCGCACCGGCTTCTTGAACTCGACGTTTATCTCGATGTTCGCGGCCGGCAGGTGTTCACCCAAGGCCGCCAGGGTGTGCGCCTTGTTCCACAGTCCGTGGGCGATGGCCTGGGGGAAGCCGAACAGCTTGGCCGTGAGCGCGCTGAGATGGATCGGGTTGTAGTCGCCGGACACCCGCGCATACCGGCGGCCGATATCGGCCGGGGCTTTCCAGCGGCTCACTTCGCTGACCTGGGTGGGGGTCGATTGCGCCTCGTCGCTCGCTGCGCCTTCCAGTTTCACGCCGCGACAGAGCATGCGACTCTCGGCCTCCCACAGCAGGCCGAGGGAATCCTCGACGGTGGTCACCAGATCAAACGTTGCGCCCTTCGCATGCGGCTTGAGGTTTTGCGCATGCACACCAATGAACAGGTCGCTGATACCGCCGAGCGGACGATGAATACGGATGCGATTGCTCAGGTGAATCAACCCCAGCAGCGGAAACGGAAACGATTTGGCCGTGAGCAACTGCATCTGCAAGCCGAACGCGAGGATGTGCGGATAAGTCGCCGGCAGCACTGCGCTGTCGGCAAACCCGCAGACCTTGCGATACGCCGCGACCGCTTTGGGATTGACACTGACCCGGCAGCGCAAGCCCTGCTCGGGCAACGCAGTGCCGGTGATCTTGCGCTTGAGCGCGGCGCGCCAGTACAGCGGCGCGAGAAACGGGGGACTGCCCACTGTCTGCCATTGCATGCTCACGCTCCCAATAGACTTTGCCCACACACCCGCAGCGCTTGCCCGCTGACCGCTCCGGAGCCCGGCTGGCCAAGCCAGGCGACGGCTTCGGCGACGTCTTGTGGCAAGCCGCCCTGGCCGAGCGAACTCATGCGGCGCCCGGCCTCACGCAGGGCGAACGGAATATGCGCGGTCATCTGGGTCTCAATAAAGCCTGGGGCCACGGCGTTGATACTGATCCCCCGTTCTTTGAGCAGCGGCGCCCACGCCTGGGCCAGGCCGATCAACCCGGCCTTGCTCGCGGCATAATTGGTTTGCCCGCGATTGCCGGCGATCCCACTGATGGACGCGAGCAGCACCACGCGCGCGTTGTCACGCAGGGTGCCGCTGTCGAGCAGCGCCTTGGTCAGCACTTGCGGGGCATTCAGGTTGACCGCCAGCACCGCGTCCCAGTATTCCGGGGTCATGTTGGCCAGGGTCTTGTCGCGGGTGATCCCGGCGTTGTGCACCAGGATGTCGAGGCCGTCGGGCAGGTGTTCGATCAACTGGCTGGCGGCGTCTTCGGCGCAGATATCCAGCAGCACGGAACGTGCACCCAGGCGCGCGGCCAGGGCTTCGAGATCGGTCTTGGCCTGGGGCACGTCCAGCAGGATCACCTCGGCCCCGTCGCGGGCCAGGGTTTCGGCGATGGACGCACCAATGCCACGGGCGGCACCGGTGACCAGCGCCTTGCGCCCGGCGAGTGGGCGCGTCCAGTCCTCGACCGGCGTGGCACAGGCCTGCAGGCGGATAACCTGGCCGGAAATGTAGGCGCTCTTGGGCGACAGGAAAAACCGCAGCGCGCCTTCCAGCTGGTCTTCGGCGCCCTCGCCAACGTAGAGCAATTGCAGCACGCCACCGTTGCGCAACTCTTTGGCCAGTGAACGGCTGAAGCCTTCGAGGGCGCGCTGGGCGCTGGCGGCAAACGGATCGCCGAGGCTTTCCGGCGCGCGACCGAGGATCACCAGGTGCGCACTGTTATCCAGATTTTTCAGCAGCGGCTGGAAAAACTCACGCAGTTGCTTGAGCTGGTCGGTGTGCTGCAAGTCGCTGGCGTCGAACACCACCGCCTTGAGTTTGGGCCCGTGGCCGGGAATCCACGCCGGCGCGGTCGAGGCGTCGGTGCCGTAGCTGTAGATCGCGTCAGTGAGCTTATTGGCAAACGGCAGCACCTTGGCCGCCAGCGCGCCGCCACCGAGCAACAATGCCCCTTCTACCGGGCGCAGGCGCCCGGCTTGCCAGCGTTCGAGGCGTACCGGTGACGGCAGGCCAATGGCAGCGACCAGGCGATGGCCGAGGCTTGAGTTGGCGAAGTCGATATAACGGTCAGACATGGAACGCTCTCCGAAGACTGGGGTTCAAAGGGTTGACCATCCCAGGGTAGCAGTCGTTCGACTAGGCTCTGTTATCCAGCCCACAGCAGCCAGCCCATAACAGACCGAGGGAGCTTTTCATGACTCAATTGCGCCGTGTAGCGATCATTGGCGGTAACCGCATTCCTTTCGCCCGTTCCAATGGCCCGTATGCCACGGCGAGCAACCAGGCGATGCTGACTGCGGCCCTTGAGGGCTTGATCGAGCGCTACAACCTGCACGGCCTGCGCATGGGCGAAGTGGCTGCCGGTGCGGTGCTCAAGCATTCGCGCGACTTCAACCTCACCCGCGAATGCGTGCTCGGCTCGCGCCTGTCGCCGCAAACCCCGGCCTACGACATTCAACAGGCCTGTGGCACCGGCCTTGAGTCCGCATTGCTGGTGGCCAACAAGATCGCCCTGGGCCAGATCGAATGCGGGATTGCCGGCGGGGTCGACACCACGTCCGACGCTCCGATCGGCGTGAATGAAGGGCTGCGCAAGCTCCTGCTGCAGGCCAATCGCAGCAAGTCCATGGCGGACAAATTAAAACTCCTGTTACAACTTCGTCCTCATCACCTCAAGCCCGAACTGCCGCGCAATGGCGAACCGCGCACCGGTTTGTCCATGGGCCAGCATTGCGAGTTGATGGCGCAGGCATGGCAGATCCCACGCGCCGAGCAAGACCAACTGGCGCTGGAAAGTCACCAGAAAATGGCCGCCGCCTACGCCGAAGGCTGGCACAACGACTTGCTGACGCCGTTTCTCGGCCTGACCCGCGACAACAACCTGCGCCCCGACCTGACCCTGGAAAAACTCGCCGCCCTCAAGCCTGCCTTCGAGCGCAGCGAAAAGGGCACGCTCACCGCTGGCAACTCCACGCCGCTCACCGACGGTGCGTCCCTGGTGCTGCTGGGCAGTGAGGCATGGGCCCAGGAGCGCGGCTTGCCGATCCTCGCGTATTTGCGCGATGGCGAGGCGGCTGCGGTGGATTTCGTCAACGGCGCCGAAGGCTTGTTGATGGCGCCGGTCTACGCGGTACCGCGCCTGCTGGCGAGGAATGGCCTGACGCTGCAGGACTTCGATTACTACGAGATCCACGAAGCCTTCGCTGCCCAAGTGTTGTGCACGCTCAAGGCCTGGGAGGACGCGGACTACTGCAAGACCCGCCTCGGGCTGGATGCACCGTTGGGCGCCATCGACCGCAGCCGCCTGAACGTCAAGGGCAGCTCCCTGGCAGCCGGCCACCCGTTTGCCGCCACGGGCGGGCGCATTGTCGCCAATCTGGCCAAGTTGCTCGACGCGGCGGGCAAGGGCAGGGGGCTGATTTCGATCTGTGCGGCGGGCGGGCAAGGGGTCACGGCGATCATCGAACGCTGATTGCGATAAAAATTGGCATATTGGATGCATTCTTGACGGGTCAGAGGTCGGTAGCCTCTCCCACCGGCGAGCCGATTGCCGTATAACGAGTGCCATACGCGTATTTGGTAATAAAGGACCCACAATAAAAGCTGATGAAGACTCCTAAACGCATTGAACCCCTGATCGAAGACGGTCTGGTCGACGAAGTGCTGCGCCCACTCATGAGTGGTAAAGAAGCAGCTGTTTATGTGGTGCGCTGCGGCAACGAATTGCGTTGCGCCAAGGTTTACAAGGAGGCGAACAAACGAAGTTTTCGTCAGGCGTCCGAATACCAGGAAGGCCGTAAGGTCCGTAACAGCCGGCAGGCCCGGGCCATGGCCAAGGGCTCCAAGTTCGGCAAGAAAGAAACCGAAGATGCCTGGCAGAACGCTGAAGTGGCGGCGTTGTTCCGCCTGGCCGGTGCGGGCGTTCGCGTGCCCCAGCCGTACGACTTCCTTGAAGGCGTGCTGTTGATGGAGCTGGTAGCCGACGAGTACGGCGATGCCGCTCCGCGTCTGAACGACGTGGTGCTGGAGCCGGATCAGGCGCGCGAATACCACGCCTTCCTGATCTCCCAGATCGTGCTGATGCTGTGTACCGGCCTGGTGCACGGTGACCTGTCCGAGTTCAACGTACTGCTCACGCCAACCGGGCCGGTGATCATCGACCTGCCTCAGGCGGTGGATGCGGCGGGCAACAACCACGCGTTCAGCATGCTGGAGCGTGACGTGGGCAACATGGCGTCCTACTTCGGCCGTTTTGCCCCGGAGCTGAAGAAGACCAAGTACGCCAAGGAGATGTGGGCGCTGTACGAAGCCGGCACCTTGCACCCGGCCAGCGTGTTGACCGGCGAGTTCGACGAACCGGAAGAGCTGGCGGATGTCGGCGGAGTGATCCGCGAGATCGAAGCGGCGCGCCTGGATGAAGAGCGTCGCCAGGCGATTCGCGCGGCGGACGATGCGCCACCGAGCAAAGTACCTGACGAGCCACCGCCGCCGCCTTGGCTGCAGTGATCCCGCAAAACTGTGGGAGCAGGCTGGTGCAGGCGCTGGCTTGCCGGCGATCGCATCACCTCGGTGTGACTGACATACCGAGGTGCCTGCGGGCAGCCCGACTCCCGCACACGCTGGCGCCCACATTTTGTTCTGTCTGGGGCGAGTAAAGCTCAGTCAGGCGCAGCAACTGCCCGAAGCCAACTCCTTGAGAATCGGACAATCCGGCCGATGATCGCCCTGGCAATGTTCTACCAGGTCCTGCAGCGTGTCGCGCAGTTGCCCCAACTCCAGAATTTTCTGATTGAGCTCATCGATGTGCTGGCGCGCCAGGGCTTTCACGTCCGCGCTCGCGCGTTGGCGGTCTTGCCACAGGGCCAGCAACTTGCCAACTTCCTCCAGGGAAAACCCCAGGTCCCGTGAGCGTTTGATAAACGCCAGTGTGTGCAAATCGTCGCCGCTGTAGACGCGGTAGCCGCTGTCGGTGCGGTGGGCGGCTTTCAATAGACCGATGGATTCGTAGTAGCGAATCATCTTGGCGCTCAGCCCGCTCTGGCGGGCGGCTTGGCCGATGTTCATGGGCGTTGATCCTCCAGGTCCTTGGGTTTCCAGGTTTTCAACAGTAAGGCATTGCTGACCACGCTGACGCTGGACAAGGCCATGGCCGCGCCCGCGAGCACCGGGTTGAGCAGGCCGAACGCCGCCAGCGGAATGCCGATCAAGTTGTACACAAAGGCCCAGAACAGGTTCTGGCGGATCTTTGCGTAGGTCTTGCGGCTGATCTCCAGGGCGGCAGGCACCAGGCGCGGGTCGCCGCGCATCAAGGTGATACCCGCCGCATGCATCGCCACATCGGTGCCGCCGCCCATGGCGATGCCAATGTCGGCAGCCGCGAGGGCCGGGGCATCGTTGATGCCGTCGCCGACCATCGCCACCACGCCGGTTTTTTTCAACTCGGCGACGGTGGCGGCTTTTTCGGCGGGCAGCACTTCAGCGTGCACATCCTCGATGCCCAGCGCCTGCGCAACCACGCGGGCGCTGCCGCGATTGTCACCGGTGAGCAGATGACTGCTGATCTGCTGCGCCTTGAGTTGCTGCACGGCCGCAAGCGCCCCCGGCTTGAGGGTATCGCCAAAGGCAAACAGCCCGAGCACACGCGGTTGCGGGCCTTGCTCGATCAGCCAGGACAAGGTCCGGCCTTCGGCTTCCCAGGCGGTGGCGGAGCCGGACAGTTCACCGGCGTTCAAACCGCTTTCTTCCAGCAGCCGACGGTTACCCAGCGCCAGCTGCCGGCCCGCCAGGGTGCCGGCAATGCCGCGCCCGGTCAGGGCTTGGCTGGCGCTCACATCGGCGACATCCAGCCCTCGTTCGCGGCAGGCATCCAGCACCGCCTTGGCCAGCGGATGTTCACTGCCGCGCTGCAAGGCACCGGCGTGCTGCAGCAATGATGCTTCGTCGCCATCCACCGCCGCCAAGTGCGCAATCCTTGGCGTGCCGGAGGTGAGGGTGCCGGTCTTGTCGAACACCACGGCGCTCACGGCGTGCGCACGCTCCAGGGCTTCGGCGTCCTTGATCAGGATGCCGTAGCGCGCGGCGACGCCGGTGCCGGCCATGATCGCCGTCGGTGTGGCCAGGCCCAGGGCGCACGGACAGGCGATCACCAGCACCGCGACCGCGTTGATGATTGCTGTCTCCAGGGAGGCGCCGTACAGCCACCAGCCCACCAGCGTGATCAACGCCAGCACCAGCACCGCCGGCACGAACACTTGGCTGACTTTATCCACCAGCTTCTGGATCGGAGCCTTGGCGGCCTGGGCGTCTTCCACCAGGCGGATGATGCGTGCCAATACGCTTTCCGCACCCAAGGCGAGGGTGCGCACCAGCAGGCGGCCTTCACCGTTGATGGCGCCGCCGGTGACCGAGTCGCCCGGCTGCTTTGGCACTGGCAGGCTCTCGCCACTGATCAGCGCTTCGTCGGCGTGGCTTTGGCCGTCGACCACTTCACCGTCCACCGGGAAGCGTTCGCCGGGCTTGACCAGCACCAGGTCGCCGCGCTTCAACGCGTTGATCGCGACGTCTTCCTCGCGGCCATCGACCACCCGAATCGCGCGTTCCGGGCGCAGCGCTTCGAGGGCGCGGATGGCGCTGGCGGTCTGGCGTTTGGCGCGGCTTTCCAGGTATTTGCCGAGCAACACCAGGGCAATCACCACGGCCGAGGCCTCGAAGTACAAATGGGGCATGCTGCCGGCCGGTGCGGTGAGCCACTCATAAATGCTCAGGCCGTAGCCGGCGCTGGTGCCGATGGCCACCAGCAAGTCCATATTGCCGGCACCGGCGCGCACGGCTTTCCAGGCGGCGATATAAAAGCGCGCACCGAAGATGAACTGCACCGGCGTCGCCAGCGCGAACTGCACCCAGGCCGGCAGCATCCAGTGCAGGCCGAAAGGCTCCACCAGCATCGGCAGCACCAACGGCAGCGCCAGCAGGATCGCCAGCAGCAATGCCCAGCGCTCGCGGTGCAGGCGCTGGGCCTGGTCGACCTCGGTGGCGGCTTCGCTCTGGGGCAGGCTGGCGCTGTAGCCGGCCTTGTCGACGGCGGCAATCAACACGTTCGGGTCCATCTGGCCGAGCACTTCAACATGCGCGCGTTCGTTGGCCAGGTTGACGCTGACGCTTTGCACCCCCGGCACTTTGCCCAGCGCGCGTTCGACACGCCCGGCGCAGCTGGCGCAGGTCATGCCGCCGATGGGCAGGTCAAAGGTGGTGGATCCATTCATGGGGCAGTCCTCCAGGAGAAGTTGCCCCTAGGATCAACCTTGACCTGTGGGGAAGGTCAAGCGCCTTTAATATTCCAGTGCGGCAGGCTTGAGGTACATACCGTCCGGGCCCTGCGCGATGCGCAATTTGCGTACGTCGCCGACCTTCAGCGTGATGTTCTGCGCCGGTGGCGCGAGCATGCCCGGCAGGCAGCCCGGGGACTGGCCCGGCAACAGCTTCAGGCGTAGCGACACGTTGCCGGCGGGCAAGTTGAACGAGGTGGATTGCTCCTGGAACAGCCGGCCTGCCAGCTGGTCCTGGATATATAGGCCGATTTCGCAATTGGTCGGCACTTCCAGGCGTTCGCGGGAAATGATCAGCACCGCATAGTCTTCTGCGGCACTGGCCGTGGGCGCAACGGCAGACAAGCTCATCAGGCCGACAAGGCCAAAAAATGACCAGCGCATGGCGAATGCTCCGTGGATTGAATCAAAGATGAGTGAAGCTTGGCCGACGTCGCCGCCGAATACCAGCCCGGCAGATCATCCTGGAACTTGACCTTGCCATCGTGGCAAGGTCGAGACTGGGTTCAACCTCATCAAAGGAGTCATGTCATGCAAGTATTCAGCGTTGAAGGAATGACCTGCGGCCACTGCGTTCGGGCCGTCACCCAGGCGGTGCAGAACGAGGACCCGGCCGCGAGCGTGAAGGTCGACCTGGCGGCGAAGGAAGTGGGGGTAGAAAGCCGTCTGTCTGCCGAGCAGGTGATCAGCCTGATCAGCGAAGAAGGCTACAGCGCCAAGCTCGCCTGATCCGCTCAAATAGTTAGCGAGCTATCGTGTTAAATGCACCCAAGCGCGGCTAGACTGTCGGGCTGCCGACACACTTGGGTGCCTGATGAACCTCCGTATAATCCTGATTCTGGGTGCCTTGAGCGCCTTCGCGCCGCTGGCGATCGATTTCTATCTGCCGGGCTTTCCAGCCATGGCCACCGCGTTCGCGACCGACGAAAAACACATCCAGCTGACCCTGGCGGTGTATTTCGGCGGTCTGGCCATCGGCCAATTGATCTACGGTCCGCTGGCGGACCGCTTTGGTCGGCGCGGCCCGCTGCTCAGCGGCGTGACCCTGTTTACCCTGGCCTCCTTCGCCTGCGCCTTTGCGCCGTCATTGGAATGGCTGATCGGCGCGCGCTTCGTGCAGGCCCTCGGCGGTTGCGCCGGCATGGTGATTTCCCGCGCGGTGGTCAGCGACAAATATGATGCGGTGGGCTCGGCCAAAGTGTTTTCCCAACTGATGCTGGTCACCGGCCTGGCGCCGATCCTCGCGCCGCTGGCGGGTGGGCTGATGGTGGGCTTGTGGGGCTGGCAGTCGATTTTCCTGGCGCTGTCGATCTTCAGCGTAATGGCCGCCGTCGCCGTGGCCGTGGGTTTGCCCGAGACGTTCCCGGCCCATCAACCACGCCAGCCTTTGTCTGGATCGCTGCGTCGCTACGGTTCGCTGCTGTCAGACCGGGTCTACCTCGGCTATGCGCTGACCGGCGGCATCTCGATTGCCGGGATGTTTGCCTACATCGCCGGTTCGCCTTTCGTGTTTATCAAGCTGTATGGCGTGCCCGCCGAGCATTACGGCTGGGTCTTCGGTTCCAACGCCGTCGGCTTTATCCTGATGGCCCAGGTGAACGCACGCCTGCTCGCCAAGCGCGGCCCGGCGTTTTTGCTGTCGCGCACGGTCTGGCTTTACATGCTGGCCGCGTTGACGCTGCTGGGTATCGCAGCCTTGCGCACCGACGCGCTGTGGCCGCTGCTGGTGCCGCTGTTTATCTGCATCGCGAGCCTGGGCTGCATTTTGCCCAACACCTCGGCCTGCGCCATGGCCGGGCAGGGTGCCCGGGCGGGCAGTGCTTCGGCGTTGCTCGGCTGCATCCAGTTTGGCGTGGCGGCGGGCGCCGCGTCGCTGGTCGGCGTGTTGCATGACGGCACGGCGATGCCGATGGCCATGGTCATCAGCTTGTGCGGTGTATTGGCGGTGACGATTGCGATGTCGACCCAGCGCCTGCAACGGGCGAGGACCGTGCAGGCGCAGGCCTGAAATGCGGGTCAGCCAGCGGCGGAACGTTGCTGGCTGAGCGGGAAGCGGTGGGGCGCCTGGATACGGGCTTGCAGGGTGTCGGCAAAGGCTCGGGCCTCGGCTTCACTGCGAAATGTAAACGCGTCGCCGTCGAGACGAACTTGCCATTTATTGCCTGGGGATTTTGCTAACGCTTTTATCAGGATTTTCATTGCTGACTTCCTCACGTAAAAGAATCGTGGCAAAGGCGGCCAATATAAACCCGAATACGCTCACAAATATGACAAAGATCAACTCTCTGACTAGCGGCGTCGTCCCTTACCTACAGGAATAAGGGACGACGCCGACAGACCGTTTTTAGAAGCCTTCCAGCACGATCTTGCCCTTGGCCTTGCCGCTTTCCAGCAGCGCATGGGCGCGGCGCAGGTTCTCGGCGTTGATCACGCCGAAGTGCTCGCCCACCGTGGTTTTCAAGGTACCGGCGTCGATCAGCTCGGCCACGCGGTTGAGCAGGTTGTGCTGCTCGATCATGTCCGGGGTCTCGAACATCGAGCGCGTGTACATGAACTCCCAGTGCAGCGACAGGCTCTTGCGCTTGAGTGTGCTCACGTCCAGCGCCTTGGGATCGTCAATCAGTGCCAGCTTGCCCTGGGGTTGCAGGGCTTCCACCAGTTGTTCGAGGTGATGGTCGGTCTGGGTCAGGCTGGCAACGTGGGTCACTTGCGGGTGGCCGGCGGCTTTCAGCGCTTCGCTCAGCGGTTGGCTGTGGTCGATCACCAGGTCGGCGCCGAGGTCCTTGGCCCAGGCCTGGGTTTCCGGGCGCGAGGCGGTGCCGATGACTTTCAGTGCTGTCAGTTGGCTGGCCAACTGGGTCAGGATCGAACCCACGCCACCGGCCGCGCCGACGATCAGCAGGCTCTGGCCCTCGTCCTCTTTACTCTCACGTACCTGCAGGCGTTCGAACAGCAGTTCCCAGGCGGTGATGGCGGTCAGGGGCAGCGCGGCGGCCTCGGCAAAACCCAGGCTCTTGGGCATATGGCCGACGATGCGCTCGTCCACAGTGTGCAACTCGCTGTTGCCACCTGGGCGCACCAGGGAGCCGGCGTAGAACACCTTGTCGCCGGCCTTGAACAGTGTCACTTCGCTGCCGACGGCCTTGACCACACCGGCCACATCCCAGCCCAGCACCTTGGCGTCGCCGTTTTCCGGGGCGACGTTCTGGCGGACCTTGGTGTCCACCGGGTTGACCGAGATGGCTTTGACTTCCACCAGCAGGTCGCGTGGACCGGCGACCGGTGCTGGCAGTTCGATGTCTTGCAGGGCGCTGGGATCGTTGATCGGCAGGGATGCGTAGTAGGCAATGGCTTTCATGATGGCTCCGGAAAAAGGGCAGTGATCAGGCGAGAAATTTCAGGCGCTTGAGTTCGAAGTGTTCGATCACATCGGCGGCCTTGGCGCGAAAACTCTGGATGTGCGCGCTCTGGTCGTGGTCGGCCAGCGCGGCGTCATCGGCCCAGCGTTCGAGCATGTAGAAGGTCTCGGGGTGTTGCAGGTCCTGGTGCAGGTCGTATTGCTCGCAACCGGCTTCCAGGCGGGTGGGTTCCAGCAGGCCGCGCAGCAGGGTTTCCAGGGTGGCCTGTTGGCCGGGCTTGGCGATCAGCGTGGCAATGACGTTAAAGGCAGTGGACATGGCAACTCCAGACACGTGATGAACGGGATGCACAGATGATTGGCTATTTCCCGTGAAGATAAAAGCGGCTAAAACAGCAGTCTGTTTCAACGAAATTTTGATAATGGATGGGATGCATGCTGCGTTTTGACGATTTGCAGTTGTTTGTTCGCGCAGCCGACCTGGGTAGCCTTTCGGCTGCAGCGCGGGTCATGGACCTGTCGCCCGCCGTGGCCAGCGCGGCACTCAAGCGGATTGAAGAGCAACTGGGCACGCGCCTGCTGGCCCGGTCCACGCGCAGCCTGCGCCTGACTGCCGAAGGCGAGGGTTTCCTCGAATACGCGCGCGCCGCGTTGGGCGCGCTGGATGAGGGGCGGCGCCTGTTGGCCAGCGGCCAGGACCATGTCAGCGGCGTGCTGCAACTGTCGGCGCCGTCGGATTTCGGCCGCAACCAGCTGCTGCCGTGGCTGGATGAGTTCCAGCGTGAACACCCGCAACTCACCGTACGTTTATTGTTGGGTGATCGAATCGCCGACCTGTTCCGCCAGCCGGTGGATATCGCCCTGCGTTATGGCGAGCCGGAAGACTCAAGCCTGATTGCGCTGCCCGTGGCTCCCGAGAATGTCCGAGTGCTGTGTGCCGCGCCCAGCTACCTCGCACGCCACGGAGAGCCCCGGCACCTGGAACAATTGGCCCAGCACAACTGCCTGTTGTACATGCTCGGCAGCCGGGTCCACGACCATTGGAGTTTCCACGACGGCAAGCGCGAAGTCAGCCTGACGGTCTCGGGTGATCGCTTCAGCGACGACGCCGACGTGGTGCGACGCTGGGCGGTGGCTGGCGTGGGCATTGCCTACAAGTCATGGCTGGATGTGAGCACCGATGTGCTGGCCGGGCGCTTGCGATTGATCCTGCCGGAGCTGCGCGGCGAGCGAACGCCACTGAATCTGCTGTGCGCGCACCGTGCGCAGTTGAGTAAACCCATCAACCTGCTGCGGGAAATGCTTGTGGCTCGCTGTGCGACATTGACCGCGCAAAGGCCAGAGCGCCCGCGCGCTTCGCAGTAGCCTCCATCAAAGCAGGAAATTTCACTCAGAGCCTGTCCCTATCCGTGCTGTCGGACGTCGCGGAACCGCGGGTTTGCGCACCTATACTTCGGCACCAACCGCAGCAGATAAATGATTCAACAGGGAGTGGATAGATGGAACAGGCACCTTGCATCAGTCAGATCGCCAGCTTGCTCGCCGAGCCCAAGCGTACCGCCATGCTATGGGCATTGATGGACGGCTCGGCCAAGTCTTGCGCCGAACTGGCCTCCCTCGCCGAGCTGTCACCGGCGTCCGCCACTGCACACCTGGCACGGCTGACCGGCAGCGGCCTGCTGCGGGTCGAAGCTCGACGCGGCCAGCGGCTGTTTCGCATGGCGGCAGCGGACGTCAGCAGCGCCATCGATGCCCTGGCCACGACGACCATGGCCAGTGCCGTGCGTTCTGCCCCCGAGTCGTCGCCGCCGGCATTGATGGCGCCTGCGTCGCTGCGCCACGCACGGTTATGCCACGGCCACCTGGGCGGCGAGCTGGCGGCGGGGTTGTATCAACGGATGATCGATGCAGGGTGGATCGAGCGCGCTGAGCAGCGCACCGACGTCACGTTCAAGGGCGCGCAGCGCTTGGCGAGGCTGGGTATTTTCACGCCGGCGCTGGCGTCACCGCTGGTGTGCGATTGTTTTGACTGGAGCCAGCACCAACCGCACCTGGGAGGGGCGTTGGGTGCAGGGTTGCTACAACTGTTTGTGCAGTCGGGCTGGATTCGCGCGGTCAACGAGTCCCGCGCCTTGCTGGTCAGCGATACGGGGCTGGCGGAAATCACTCGGCTCGCCGCGCCGGAGCAGGCTTGAGGTGAAGAGGTCGCCGTTGGAGCGGGCTTGCTCGCAAAGGCGGCGTGTCAATCAGTCGGTGTCTGACTGATCTGCCGCCTTCGCCAGCAAGCCCGCGTCCGGCGCCGTCAGGGTTTTACCAGTCGCGCGTCCAGGCTGTTCTGCGCCAGGCGTTTGGCCTGGTCCTGGGTCATGCCCAGCGAGGTGTACAGCGCGTGGAAGTTCTCGGTGACATAGCCGCCGAAGTACGCCGGATCATCCGAGTTCACCGTCACCTTCACGCCACGCTCGAGCATGTCGAGGATGTTGTGCTGCGCCATGTCGTCGAACACGCACAGTTTGGTGTTGGACAGCGGGCATACGGTCAGCGGGATCTGCTCGTCGATGATGCGCTGCATCAAGCGTTCGTCTTCGATGGCGCGCACGCCATGGTCGATACGCTGGATTTTCAGCAGGTCGATGGCTTCCCAGATGTACTCGGGCGGGCCTTCTTCGCCCGCGTGGGCGACAGTGAGGAAGCCTTCGTGGCGAGCACGGTCGAACACGCGCTGGAACTTGCTCGGCGGGTGGCCCATTTCCGAACTGTCCAGGCCCACGGCCACGAACGCGTCACGGAACGGCAGCGCCTGGTCGAGGGTTTTCTCGGCCTCGGCTTCGCTCAGGTGGCGCAGGAAGCTGAGGATCAAGCCGCTGGTGATCCCCAGTTGCTGCTCGCCATCTTTGAGGGCCGCCGCGATACCGTTGAGCACCACTTCGAACGGGATGCCACGGTCGGTATGGGTCTGCGGGTCGAAGAACGGTTCGGTGTGGATCACGTTCTGTTCTTTGCAGCGCAGCAGGTAGGCCCAGGTCAGGTCATAGAAATCCTGGGAGGTGCGCAGCACGTCGGCGCCCTTGTAGTACAGGTCGAGAAACTCTTGCAGGTTGTTGAAGGCGTAGGCCTTGCGCAGGGTTTCAACGTCGTTCCACGGCAGCGCGATCTTGTTGCGCTCGGCCAGGGCGAACAGCAGCTCAGGCTCCAGCGAGCCTTCCAGGTGCAGGTGCAATTCAGCCTTGGGCAGGGCGTTGAGCCAATCGTACATTTCTATAATTCTCATCAGGTGCAATGGCGGCATTCTACAGGTGATGACTGAAATAATCGGCAAAACCTGACCGGCAGAAGAGTTTTGGTGGGCTCGTGCAAGGGCCGCGTGAACTAAGGTGTAACGAAACGTTAGCGACGTGACGCAGTCTGTACCCCATCAATGACTGATTTGCCGTCCTAAAAGGCCCGGAATGCTCACATCCCTCAAGCAAGAAAAATTCATGTTGCTGGCGCTGATTGCCGCCATCGCCGCCTACCCGTTGGAGCACTGGATGCTGCACAGCGGGCAGATGGTCGCGCTGCTGGCCGGCGTGGTGCTGATCGCGTTTATCGTGGTGGCCTCGATGCGCGTGGCGCACCATGCCGAGCAGTTGGCGGAAAAGGTCGGCGACCCCTACGGCACGATGATCCTGACCCTCGCCGCCGTACTCGTGGAAGTGGTGATCCTGGCGATCATGATGAGTAATGAGCCGTCGCCGACCCTGGTACGCGACACCATCTATTCGGCAGTGATGCTCGATATCAACGGCATCCTCGGCCTGGCGGCGTTGATGGGCGGCATCAAGCATGGCGAACAGTCCTACAACGATGATTCGGCACGTACCTACAGCGTGATGATCCTCACCGCCATGGGCGTGTCGATGGTGGTGCCGGAATTTATCCCCGAGGCCGACTGGAAAATCTACTCGGCCTTCACCATCGGTGCGATGGTGGTGCTCTACACCCTGTTCCTGAGAATGCAGGTAGGGCCGCACAGTTATTTCTTCAGCTACAGCTACCCGGAAAAGCGTCGCAAGAAACTGCCGGAAGAGGATCAGGCGCCGCCGGTGAACCTGGCGTTCTCCATCGGCACCCTGGTGTTTGGCGTGATTGTGATTGGCGCACTGGCCGAAGTGATGTCCAAGACGCTCGACCTGGGCCTGGAAGGTACGGGAGCACCGCCGGTCATCACTGCGATTGTGGTTGCGGCGATTTCAGCGGCACCGGAAATCCTGACGGCCTTGCGCGCCGCCCTGGCCAACCGCATGCAATCGGTGGTCAACATCGCGTTGGGTGCATCCTTGTCGACGGTGATCCTGACGGTGCCCGTGATGGAGGCCATGGCGCTCTACACCGGCCAGCCGTTCCAGATGGCAATGACGCCGGTGCAGACGGTGATGGTGTTTATCACGCTGATCGTCAGCGCGATCAACCTCAACGATGGCGAAACCAACGCTATCGAAGGGATGACCCACTTTGTGCTGTTTGCGACGTTTATCATGCTGTCGTTGCTGGGTTTGTAACCGGTTCTACAGAGCACCCTGGAAACCAGTGTGGGAGCGGGCTTGCTCGCGAAGGCAGTGTGTCAGTCGATGCATAAGCTGACTGATCTACTGC
>NZ_JASCPP010000062.1:0-39488 GCF_029959745.1 Pseudomonas sp. PS01298
ATCCCGAACTCAGCAGTGAAACGATGCATCGCCGATGGTAGTGTGGGGTTTCCCCATGTGAGAGTAGGTCATCGTCAAGATTAAATTCCAGAACCCCTGTTTGCTAACGCAAACAGGGGTTTTGTTTATGTAGAAGTCCATGAATTTCATCGGCACGTTGCTTCATGACGGGCTGATATACAGAATTTCTTGACGACCATAGAGCATTGGAACCACCTGATCCCATCCCGAACTCAGCAGTGAAACGATGCATCGCCGATGGTAGTGTGGGGTTTCCCCATGTGAGAGTAGGTCATCGTCAAGATTGAATTCCGAAACCCCTGTCTGCTAGCGCAGACAGGGGTTTTGTCGTTTATGGGAAGATGGAAATCTCTGTGGTTCGAACCCCTGGGCATTCGAGAGACGCAATCCAAAGGGCAACCCATATTGCCGACACAAAAAAGCCAGTGCCTGCTATCAGGCACTGGCTGGGTTTGAACGCTATCGGATTAGAACTGGTAACTCAGCGTTGCGCTGACGTTGCGTTCTTCCCCCAGATAGCAGAAGTTCAGGCTGGCACAGGAGGCTACATACGTCTCGTTGGTCAGGTTATTGGCATTCAGCCGCACATCCACACCCTTCAAGCCGACCTTGCCTAAGTCGTAACCCAGCGAAGCATCAAACAAGGTGTAGGACGGTACCTTCATGGTGTTCTCCGCATCTGCCCAGCTGTACCCGACATAGCGCACACCGCCCCCAAGCCGCACTCCGTCCAAGGCGCCACTATCAAATTTGTAGTCCGCCCACACCGAGGCCATATGACGAGGTGCCTGTGTCGGCGAGTTGCCCTTGTTCTCAATCACGTTGTCCGCGGTACTCAAGGTACTCACCATCGACTTGGAATACTCGATGTCGGTGAAGGTGTAGCTACCCAAGACCTTCAGGTTATCGGTTAGCTGCATATGAGCCTCCAACTCCAACCCCTGAGAGCGCACAGCGCCTACGGCACGATAGAAGTTCTCCTGTGGCAGCTTGGTCGCGAGGTTCTCCTGGTCGATGCGAAACCATGAGGCCGTAAACAGGTTGTCAGTGCCCGGCGGTTGATACTTCAGCCCCACCTCCCACTGCGTCCCGTCCGTAGGCGCGAGAGGGTTGCCCGAGCTGTCTGAATAAGAGTTCGGATTGAAGGACTCGGAGTAGCTGACATACGGCGCCAGGCCGCTATCAAACAAGTACAGCGCGCCCGCACGGCCGGTGAGCTTGGTTCGCTTGTCACTGATCTCAGTGCCAAGTGGTCGCCCCGCCTCAGCGATACGATTTTCATCGGACGTCTCTACCCAGTCCTGGCGCATTCCCAGGGAAAAACGCCACTTATCCATTTCGATCAGGTCCTGCAAATAAACGCCGGTCTGTTCCAGGCGTCGCAGATAACTGGTCGGGCTGTAGTAGCTGATAGCCGAGTTGCCATAGACCGGGTTGAACGCATTGATCGGTTGCAGTGACCCGCTCGTCCAGTCCACCACCGTTTTACGTCGTTGATAATCTGCGCCCATCAGCACGGTGTGCTTGGTGGCCCCCGTAAAGAATTCGGCTTGCAGCATGTTATCGATGATGAACGCATGCAGCTTCTCATCACCGCCCGAGTAGTAGCGATTCAGTTCATTGCTGGTCGGTGTGGTCCAGCCGTAGGCGTATACCTGATCCAACTTCACCTTGGAGTCCAGGTAACGAAAGTTCTGGCGCGCGGTGAAGACATCATTGAAGCGATGCTCAAACTGATAGCCAAACGACTGCTGATCGCGCTTATAGCCATCAACCCCCGGCTCACCCTCAAAGAAGTGGCTGGAGATCCGCTGACCATTGCGCTGATGCAATGCCCCATCTGCCGGCATCCCGCCGTGGTAGCCGCCGTCGGGATCGTGCTGCAGATACGCTTGCAGCGTCAGCGAAGTGTCATCGGTAAAATCGATGCTCAGCGTCGGCGCCAAAGCGAAGCGCTTTTCCTTGGCGTGATCAAACTGTGTGTCGGACTTATCCGTTAGCCCCGTGAGTCGATAGGCAATGCGCTTGTCATCATCCACAGGCCCACTGAAGTCAAAGCCCATGCCGCGCTGCCCGTTGCTGCCGACGGTTGCCTGCAGCTGGTGATAAGGCTCGAACAATGGCTTCTTGCTGGTCAGCGCCACCAGGCCGCCGGGCGAACTGCGTCCATACAGCACTGAAGAGGGGCCCTTGAGAATGTCCACGCGTTCCAGAAAGTACGGATCCACCTGCATCGTGCTGTACGTACCGCTGTCCCCCATGGACTTCAGCCCATCGAGGTAAATGTTATCCACAGAACCATCGTTGAAGCCGCGCATTGCCACATAGTCATATCGATGAGTGGCGCCATATGGGTTGGTCAACACCCCAGGGGTGTAACGCATGGCTTGAGCAACCGTCTGTGAGCCCTGGTCGTCCATCTGCTCGCGCGTGACGACCGAAACCGTTTGCGAGGTTTCCAGCAACGCGGTGCTGGTCTTGGTCGCGATCTGGCTGTGAGTCGCGTTGTAGCCTTCCATGCTTCCCAGTGCGTTACCCAAGGCAAATCCCTCGATATCAGTGGTCGGTAACGTGAGCGCAGTACTTTGCGGCATCGCCTGCAGCACGAAACTGACACCGTCTTCGGAAATAGCCTGCAAGCCGGAGCCGTTGAGCAAATGATTCAGGCCCTGTTCGGCGGAATACTCGCCCTGCAGTCCGGTCGATTGTCGCCCCTGAGTTTGCGCAGGCGTGGCGGAAAGAGTGATGCCTGCCTGCCGGGCGAACTGATTGAGCGCGTCGCTCAGCGGCCCTGCGGGAATCTCATAGTGTTGACTGACCTGTACGGCACCTGCCTCTGCGGCCATGCTGCTGGTCGATACCACGCTGATGCCCATCGCTGTCGACAGCATTGCCGCGCGTACGGCTTTCCTCAATAACGGGTAGGAAGAGTTGGAAGAGTTGCGGGGAAAACGCACAGTCATGATCAAGGTCCGTAGAGGCCGGTGAGGGCAGATTGAAAGGCTTACTGTCTAAGCCGGTCTCACGGGAAAAAGCCGCCAAAAAAAGTCAGCAGATCAGACAGACCGCTCAAGGCTTACCCACCAACGTGTGCGATAGCGCACCTGGACGGGCAGGGTCTGCGGCAAGATCGCCAGCAACTTGTCGGTGTCTTCCAGGCGGAAAACCCCCGATAGCCGCAGGTCGGCGACATCTGCCGAGCAACCCAGATAGCCATGACGATAACGTCCTACTTCCGCTAGGAAATCAGCCAGGCGCATGGCACGCGTCACGATCAGCCCATCAGCCCAGGCGCTGATGTCCATATCCAGGGGGGGGACAAGGGTGGCCTGGGTCGGGCTCACGAGGTAGTTTTGGCCCGCGTGAACCTGCGTTGACAGGCCATCTGCCTGGTGCGGGGAATGAATGGCGACATTGCCGCTGACCACACTCAGCCGCGTGCATTCGCTGTCTTGGCGTACGGCGAACCGGCCATCGATGCCTTCGAGCAAGCCGTGGCGTGTTTTCACCAGCAACGGCGTGGATGCGGCCGCGCCGCAGGTCACCAGGATTTCGCCGCGCAGCAGGGTGATCAGGCGTTGCTGCGGGTTGAAGTCCAGGTCCACTGCACTGTCAGTATTGAGTTGCAGGCGGGTGCCATCCGGCAACTGGATGCTGCGCCGTTCGCCGGTGGCCGTAGCGAGGTCGGAGGTCCAGCGCTGCCAGCCGGTGAGGTCGCGACTGATCCAGGCCGCGGATCCGAGCAGCACGACACCCGACAACAGCTTCAGCGCCTGCCGTCGTCCCAGCCCCTGTGCACTGCTCTCAAGTGCCCTATGCGCCCCGGGAATCGCCGTGAGTTGGCTGCTCAATTCCTGTTGCAGCGCCTGCACCCGTTGCCAGGCCAGTTCGTGGTCGAGGTGAGCGGCGCGCCAATGCTCACATTGCGCGCGCAGGCGCACATTGGCGCGGTTGTTACGCAGGCGCAGTGCCCAGCTGATAGCTTGTTTGACCACCTGGGGATCCGGCCCGGAACGCGCGACGTTATCCATCGGCGTCATGATTCATACCGCAGCACGTAACAGTGGTAGAGCGCTTCGGCGACGTATCGCTCGACCGAGCGCAGCGACACGTCCATCTGTTGTGCGATTTGCTTGTACGTCAATCCATCGCACTGAGCCAATAGAAAAGCCTTACGCACCTTTGGCTTCAGTCCTTCAAGAAGCCGGGCGACCTCTTCCAACAACTCCAGCACCAATGCCCGCGCTTCGGCACTCGGGGCCAATGCTTCCGGCAAATGGGCGATGGACTCAAGGTAGGCCCGTTCGATCTCCTCGCGACGCCAGTGATCTATCACCAAGCCGCGTGCGATGGTGCGCAGGAAAGCCCGAGGTGCCCTCAGTTCAAACCGTTCGGTTTTCTGCAGCAGCCGCACAAAGGTGTCTTGAGCCAGGTCGGCAGCATCCGCAGCATTCCCCAGGCGCCCGCGCAGCCAGGTCTTCAGCCAGTGGTGATGGGTGCTGTAAAGCGTGTGCACGACATTTTCACACGCGAGGTACTCAGAAGACGGCATTCAAACTGACCTGGCCAAACGTTACAAATGATAATTAGTCGCATTGTTTGGGAGGCTGAAAAATTTTGCAACTCTGATCCTTGTATGACAACCACTTGTCGGTTTCCTACGCAAAATAAGGATCCTTCTCACAATTTCCTAAGTTTTGCCGGGGCCTGGCCGAAAGCCTGACGAGCCATGCGTGCACCGAAATAGAGCAGCCCCAGAAGCTGCCTATACCGTACATGGAATGTTCCACTCGGCACGCTCACCCCCCTTTGGCAAAAGAAGTCGATGAAATGAATCTCAAATTCAGTCATAAAATTCTGTTGGCCGCGTCAGGCGTCGTGGTTCTGGCCTTCGCGTTATTCACCCTCTACAACGACTACCTGCAACGCAGCACCATCAAGCAGAACCTGGAATCGTCTATCCAGCAATCCGGTGAACTCACTGCCAGCAGTGTGCAGAACTGGCTCAGTGGTCGAATACTGGTGCTCGAAAGCCTGACGCAAAACATTGCCCATCAGGGCAGTGGTGCCGACCTCCCAGGATTGGTCGATCAGGCGGCCTTCACCTCCAACTTCCAGTTCACCTATGTCGGGCAAACCAACGGTGTGTTTACCCAACGCCCTGACGCGAAGATGCCCGACGGCTATGACCCTCGCCAGCGCCCCTGGTACAAGCAAGCTGTGGCCGCCGATAAGCCGATGCTCACGCCGCCGTACATGGCCGCAGTGGGTGGGCAGATCGTAACCATCGCCATGCCAGTGAAAAAGAACGGCGAATTGCTCGGTGTGGTCGGTGGCGACCTGAGCCTGCAGACCTTGGTGAAGATCATCAACTCGGTGGATTTCGGCGGTATTGGCCACGCGTTTCTGGTCAGTGGTGACGGCCAGGTCATCGTCAGTCCGGATCAGGACCAGGTGATGAAAAACCTCAAGGACATCTACCCAGGCACCCACGTCCGTATCGAGAAAGTCAGCCAGGATGTGGTCCTCAATGGTCAGGACCGAATCTTGTCATTCACCCCTATCAGCGGGTTGCCGGGTGCAGATTGGTACATCGGCCTGTCGATCGACAAAGACAAAGCCTACGCACCGCTGGGTAAATTCCGTACTTCCGCACTGATCGCCATGCTGATCGCCGTGGTCGTCATTGCTGTGCTGCTGAGCTTGCTGATCCAGGTACTGCTGCGCCCTCTGACCACCATGGGTGTGGCCATGCAGGACATTGCCCAGGGCGAGGGCGATTTGACCCGCCGCCTGGCTGTCACCAGCAAGGATGAGTTCGGCGAAGTCGGCAGTGCGTTCAATCAGTTCGTGGAGCGCATTCACGCCTCGATTTCCGAAGTGTCTTCGGCCACTCGCCAGGTGCATGACTTGTCGCAGCGCGTGATGGCGTCTTCGAACGCCTCGATCGTCGGCTCCGACGAACAAAGCGCCCGCACCAATAGCGTGGCCGCCGCGATCAATGAGCTGGGGGCGGCCACCCAGGAAATTGCACGTAACGCCGCCGACGCTTCCCAGCATGCCAGCGGTGCCAGTGAGCAGGCCGACGATGGCCGCAAAGTGGTGGAGCAGACCATCCTGGCGATGTCTGCGCTGTCGCAGAAGATCAGCCTGTCCTGCACGCAGATCGAAACCCTGAATGCCAGCACCGACAATATTGGCCACATCCTTGATGTGATCAAAGGCATCTCCCAGCAAACCAACTTGCTCGCGCTCAACGCCGCCATCGAGGCAGCGCGCGCTGGCGAGGCCGGACGTGGTTTTGCAGTGGTCGCCGATGAGGTCCGCAACCTGGCTCACCGTACCCAGGAGTCAGCCGAAGAGATCCACAAGATGATCACCTCGCTGCAAGTGGGCTCGCGTGAAGCGGTGACAACCATGAATGCCAGCCAGGCATCCAGCGAAGAGAGCGTAGAAGTCGCCAACCAGGCCGGTGAGCGCCTGGTCAGCGTGACGCAGCGGATCGTCGAGATCGATGGCATGAACCAATCCGTCGCCGCGGCCACCGAGGAGCAGACCGCGGTAGTGGAAACGCTCAACGTCGACATCAACCAGATCAACCTGCTGAACCAGCAGGGTGTGGCCAACCTGAATGAAACCTTGAAGGACTGCGATGCGCTGTCGCAGCAGGCCAATCGGTTGAAGCAACTGGTCGACAGCTTCAAGATTTGAACCGCTGATCAACCTGGCAGGCGCGGAGCATTCTGCTCCTGCCGCTCAACCCAGCAACCGCCGCACATTCTCCAGCGCACTGTCGGCGAACCCCTGCAAGAACTGCTCGAATCCAGCCTGTGCTGCATCCATGGGCTCGGCAACGAGGGTCCAGGTCACCCTGGAACACTCCGTACCCATGGCTTCCACCTGGATGGCGGCCCACAACCTGGCCACGCCCAGCGTGTTGTAGAGGGTGGTCCAGGTCATGTGCATGGCGTGCTCGTCGCGGCTGTTGAGTTGCTCCACGACACAGTGGCCGTCGCGGAAAAACTTGCGGCGTAAAGCGCCCACGCCGGTGCCGATCATTTCGATATGCGTGAGCGCCGGGATGAACACGTTGAAGCCGGCAAACTGCCCCACCATGCTCCACAGGCGGGCGGCAGGGCAGTCGACCACGACAGAGGCCACGATCGGCGGGGCGCTCGGGTTGCGGATTAATGTATCGGGTTGCAGTGGTTTCATGAGGGTGTCCTGAGGCGTTTCAAAGAAAGCCGATGGCCTTGAGGTAGTTGCAGCCTTTGCTCAGCAGTGCCGCGTCTTTTTCCGGGTACTGCTCCCCCATCTGCCGGACGCCTTGCCGCGCGTTGTCATGGCGAATCATTGAGGTGTCGCCGATGTCTTCGTCCAGGCGGTCGAGGTAAAAGCCGAGCACGCCAAACAATGCGTTGTCCTGGTTGACCGTGCGCAGCGCCTGCTGCCAGTGCGCGATGCTCACCCGTTCGAACCTGTGGCCCGCCTGGCTGAAGGCATCCAGGTAGTGCGCCCAACTCAAAGGCTGTGGGTTGTGCAGGTTGAACACGCTTGCGCCTGCTTGAAAGCCGGCGCAGTGGAACGCAATGAACCGGGCTAGGAAGTCCACCGGCATCAGGTCGAAATTGAGTTCCAGACGCGGTAGCAGGCCCAACTGGAGCGAGCCTTTGAGCATCAGCATCAGGCGATTTTTCTGCGGCTGGCAGGCACCGTTGCGGCTGTTGAAACTGATGTTTCCGGGGCGATGGATATTCACCCAGGCACCTTGGCTTACCGCGTGCCCCAACTGCCGTTCGGCAACCCATTTGGAGAGGTTGTAGCCGTTCTTCAGATACAGCGGCAACGTGTCTGATGCCGGCGCTTCGAGCACGTGCCCCGAGGCGTCGATGCTGCTGCAGGCCGACAGCGTCGAGATAAAATTGAAGACTTTCTTGCGGCGGGTCTCGCACAGGCGCAAGCACTCGAAGATAGGCTCGACGTTGTCCCTGGCCAGCGTGGCGTATTCCATCACGTGGTTGACGCGCGCGGCGTTGTGCACCAACACGCCGTAGTCTTCGGCAAGCGCGTCATACACCTCATTGGCCAGGCCCAGCAGCGGCAGGCTGATGTCGGCCGCGAACACCCGTACTCGGCTCAGGTCGAGACCTTCCAAGTGGTATTCGCGCAACGCATGCTGGAAACGCGCCATCGCCGTGTGCCCCGGTTCTTCCCTTACCAGGCACGCCACCTCGTTTGCCCCACCGGCCAATAGCGCTTCGACGATATGCACGCCGACGAAGCTGTTGGCGCCTGTCACGATCACTTTGTGCGCGTCGCCTGCGCGGTCCTCGGGCAGTGTGTGGATCACCCGCTGCCGTTGAGCATCCTTCACTGCCTGGCCAGACGGAGAGTCGGGTCGTTGACCATCTTCCAGCAAGGTCGCGAGCGTACGAATCGTCGGGACTTCAATGAAATGGCTCAAGGCGAAACTGCGTCCGAATAGCTCGCGAGTGCGCAGCAACAGGGTCGACAGCAAAATGGAGTGGCCACCGAGGTCGAAGAACCCCTCATCGATAGACAACCCGCCGGCGGGTACTGCCAACAGTTCGCTCCACAGGTGGGTCAATCGCACCTGCAACGGGGTGCGTGCAGTGCGTTGGCTGGGCTGCGTCGGCGCTGGCATCGGCAGGGCCCGCAGAGCCTGGCGGTCGACCTTGCCGTTGCTGGTGGGCGGCATACAGGGCAACTCGCTCCAGCAACCGGGCTGCATGTAATCCGGTAGCTGTTGCCGCGCATGCTGTTGCAGGGCCGCGATTGTGGCGCCCGGTCGGGGTTGGGCGACGAACGCCCGGATGCTGCCGTCTCGGTCGATCACCACCGCCACATGGCGATACAGCTGACTGTTGCGCAGGCAATGTTCAATGTCCTGGGGCTCGACCCGAAAACCACGGATCTTCACCTGATCGTCGCGCCGCCCTCCAAACACAATGCCGTCGGCAGTCCACTTGGCCAGGTCACCGCTGCGGTAGGCCGGCAGGGTCTGGCCGCCAGGCACCGCCAGCGTCACAAAAGGGTTGGCGGCCCCTTGGGGCACGTTCACATACCCCAGGCTCACACCGGGGCCGACGATATACACCTCGCCCATCACCTGTTCATCCACCGGTTGCAGCTGGTCGTCGAGGATCAGCACCTGGCTGTTGGCGATAGGCTGGCCAAGGCTGCGATTGCTGTCGCCGGGGCGCAAGGTGCGATGGCAGACCAACACAGTGGCCTCGGTGGGGCCATAGAGGTTGTGAAACTGGCATTGTCCCGCCAACTGCTCGATCACATGGGGCTCGCAGACATCGCCTCCGGTCAGCAGGTGCGTCAGGCCCAGTGGTTGATCAAGCGGCAGAATGTTGAGAAGGGCCGGGGGTAGAAAGGCGTGAGTGACGTGTTGCCGGCGCAGCAGGTCGAGCAGTTGCGGGGGATCGCGTCGTTGCGCTTCACTGGGGACGATCAGCTCGGCGCCTGCTATCAGCGCAGGAAAGATATCGATCAGCGACGAATCGAAGCTCAACGGCGAAAATTGCAGCACACGGCTGTGTTCTCCCATGTCCATGCAGGACCTGAACCAGGCCGTGAAATGCGCCAGGTTGCCCTGGCTGAGCAGCACGCCCTTGGGCTGGCCGGTGGTGCCCGAGGTGAAGAGCGCCATGCAAGGCGCATCGGGGCAGGGGCGAGGGTGCATCAGTGCCGCGTTGGTGTCGGCATCGTGCGGGCTCACCGTACTCACATCCAAAGCACTGAAGTGCCCCCGCAAGGGGTGTTGGCCGGCATCCAGCAACACCCGTGCTCCCGCGCTGTCGAGCATACCCTGGTGGCGGTGGGGAGGCTGCTCCAGGCCCAAGGGCAGGTACACCGCCCCACAGCCCAACACTGCAAGAATGCTGGCGTACAGCTCGATGGATTTCTCCAGGTATACGCCGACCACCGCCGGCGTCTCGACTGCTTCCAGCAGAGGGCGCAACCGGCGCTGGATCGCCAAGGCGAGGACCTGCAACTGGCGGTAGGTCACCTGGCGTCCGGCGATATTCAACGCAGGCCTGTCGGCGAACGTATGAAGGCTGGCCTGCACCCGTTCGATCACGGGGACCCGGGCCTCCTGCAGCAATGCAGGGTCTGCGGTTTGATTGAATCGGTGTATGAACGCCAGCGCCTCAAGCGCTCGCAAGTCTTGCTCCGGCCAGTCATTGGCTACCGCACTCGAACAGAAGTACCCAGGGTCCCGCGAGAAACCGCTGACGTGCAGCGCGATCCATTCAACCAGCGCACCGGTCACTTGTTGGCGCAGGCGCTGGCCGTTGCCACTGGGCTCATCGGCGATGTCCAGCACCGCCAGCAGTTGCCGCCCATGCCCGTAGGCCCGCAGTTGCAGGGCGGGCAGGCCGTGCTCGTTCAACGGCCCCATGCCGGCGCGCAGGCCTAGCATCGGGTGGTGGTCCGCGTGTGTCGGCAATGCCTGGCTACCGTCTTCAATCAACAGGTCGATGGCCTCGTCGCCCGCGATATGCCCATACCGTTCCAGCTCTTGCCGGATAGCACCAAGGGCGCTGCTGGTGCCGCTCCAGCCGATCTCCAGTCGCCTCATATCGGCCTCCCGGGCACCGGCAGATAGTCCTTCAACGCCAGCGCCACACTGGGTGTCTGCAGCAAGCCGCTGTGCTGCAGGAAGCCCATGATATTTCCCAGCAAGGGATGCTGGCGGTGGATGGGGAACGCCAGCGCGGCGACTTCATCGCGCAGTGCATTGCGCAAGCTGTGGCTGATGTCGAGGTGGTCAATCAGGTGCAGGTCGAAGTTTTTCTGCAAGTCATTGGTCAGGTAATGGGCGAGGAACGTCGGCAGTACCTGAGCGATGCTGTCGCGGTCGGCCGCGCTCGCGGATTGCCAATACAGGCGCACCAGCCGCGTCCAGAATTGCGCATGACGACCTTCGTCAAACAGGTGGTCGGCCATCAATCCACGGACAGAGGCCTTGACGCTGCTGTCCTTGGAGAACGCCGCCACATCCTGGGTCACGGTATTTTCGGCGATGGCCACCCCGATCAGCTCCACGGCATCGCGAAGGTGAGCGGGTACCTGCGCTTGTGCCGCCGGCAGGGCGTGGCTCAATTCGATCTGGCCTGGCAGGTCCAGCGGTTGGATGCCGGTCATGGCCACGGTTTGTTGCAGGAAATCCAGCGCGACCAGCGCGTGATAATCCTCGTCGACCACGACCGTCATCGCGTCTACGCGGCAGGCCAGCGGGAAGGGCAGCGAGAAGCGATTCTTGGCAATGCTGCGCGCGGTCTTGTCGACGATCTCGGTTTCGAAAATCACCACGTCGTTGATGAATTTGTAGAAGCTCTGCACCAGCACGAAGTCGCGCCAATGCACACAGTGTTCGAGAAAGGTCGCGCTGAGTACCAGGGGTTGGCGGCTCAGGGGATAGATCAATTTGTCATCGTTTTCGAGCCAGCGACGGGGGCGGGTGCGAATGGTTGCGCGGCGCTCCCAGTCGTCGGCAATGGAGGGGTAGTCGGTGCTGTTCATGGGCGCACCCTGTGCAGCGAGGCCCGCACCTCATCCCAGAAGGCAAGGCGGCTCTGCACCGCCGCAAGGGCTGTGTCGCAGGCTTGGCGCGGGTAATCCGGATCCGCACTGACCAGGCGCTCCAGCAACCGCTCGGCCGCCGGCCCGTGCTCCTGGGAGTCCACTTCGATATGGCGCTTGAGATAGCCCTGCAAGGTAGGCGCCGGGTCATGAATGAGTTCATCGGCTTGCAGGAGGTGCTCGAACATCGTCGGGATGACCCGTTCACGGCCGTGAAGAAACGCCGCCGCGACACAATGAGTCGGCGCGTTCAATGCAATGTGCAGCGTGGCACTGACAAAGCGGGCAACACCGGCAGGCACATCGACCGCCTGCAACGCCGAGTCGGCCTCCAGGCCCTGGCGCAGCAGCGCGATAAAATGCTCGATCGCCGAAGTGCTGGCGCCGACCTCGGCCATGGCCTCCAGGTACAGTTCGAAGTGGCTGCAATAGCCCTGTCGGGGATGCGAGTCCGATTCTTCGCCCAGTACGATTTCATTGATCAGGCGCGCAGCGTGTGGGTCGGCAGGTGGAAGCCAGGGCAGGCGAGTACCGGCCAGGTCCTGTTGCAGACGTTTGGTGAGGGTCATGAAATCCCACACCGCAAATACATGACTTTCCATAAAAAGTTGTAACTTGTGGCGCGAAGTTATTTCTGCAAATAACGGGTGATTGCATAACTGCAGTTTGGTCTGTTCAAGTAACGGTTGATACATGGTTGATGCCTATAAGTTGTTGCGTCTGCTGTAGGAACAGCGAGGGGCTATTGTGATCGGCAATAAAGAAAAGCGGATATAAACCAGGCGTGATGCGCACGGCCGCCCTCAGGCGGTGTGGCGCTGTTGAATAGGGCGGCTGGTTTAGTGATAAAAGATAATAAGCGGGTTAAACAGTTTGGCGAGCATATAAATGTGTTAGAAGTTTTTCTAAATAATATGTGCTGTCAGTAAGTTGCTCTATTGCAAGTAGGAGATATCTTCAGTGCTACGCCCCTGTCCGACGGTGGGGCGTAGCGCTTGAGGGGCGATAGGGGTAAACAGAGGTGCGCGGCTTAGTTGCCGCCTTTGTCCAGGCCATTGAGGTAGGTCGTAATCACTTCCATGCCACGCATCAGGTGATTGCGCAGGGTCAGGATGCTTTCATCGATTTTCTTCTGGGCCACCAGTTGCAGCAGCTCACGGTGGTCTTCCTGGGAGGTTTCGCCCAATCCCATCGCTTCCAGGTTGAAACGCAAGAAGCGTTCCTCCTCATTCAACCCGTGCTCCACCAACTTGAGCAACCGCTGGTTGGGTGCCTTGCCATAAAGTGCCATGTGGAACAGGCGGTTGAGGCGGCCAATCTCGGCGTAGTCTTTTTCTTGCTCCAGCGCACAGATCAAGGCGTCGGCTTCGGCGATATCGGCCTCGGTGAGCAAGGGGATCGACAAGCGCAGGGCTTCAGACTCCAGCAACATTCGCAGTGCATAGGTTTCCGCCGAGTTATCTTCGATCAACGGTGCGACCACGGCGCCCTTGTGTGTCACCACATGCAGCAGTGACTGGGCTTCGAGCTGGCGCAGGGCTTCACGCACGGGCATGCGGCTGACCCCGAACAGGCTGGCCAGCTCCTGTTGGCGCATGGCAGTACCGCAAGGCAATCGCCCATCCAGGATGGCATTGCGCAAGGTTTCTTCAATCACGGAGCGAGCGAGATGGGCGGGAATAGGACCGCTGATCTTGATGCTGTTCAATGGGTTCGGCTTCTGCGTCACGGTTACGCTATCCTCCTTATTAGAATAGGGGTGGCTAATTGGATCCAATGCACACTAGAGACTGCTTATAGGCTTGTCAAACGGGCACGGTTTCGGCTTGTAAGCGGTTCAACACAACGCTCCCGGCGCCCACATCCAGCCTTTATGGCGTCTTACGCGCCCCGGTTTCAAGAGCCGCCTGCCGAGTCGGCAATCGCCGCAGGTGTTGCCCTGGACTCAACGCTCTATTACCCCGCTGTTTATTGCGTCGATAACGCGCCTGGCGGGGCTGCGCCGCTACATTCCCGCATATCGATATTCACTAACGGTATTTAAACTGCTGTTCTTATATCTATAAAGTCACTCTCCTGTCTGACCGGGAGTGACCTCATGTCCGCCACCTCTACTGTTCCAACAGCGACCACCGCCCAAACATTCGAGATTCATCCACTGCCCGGCAGCGTTGGCGCCGAGATCATCGGCCTGGACTTGTCCCGCCCGGTCAGCGACGAGGAGTTCGCGCGCATTCACCGCGCCCACCTGGACCATCACGTGGTGGTCTTCCGCGACCAGCGCATCACCCCCGAGCAGCAGATCGCCTTCAGTCGCCGCTTCGGTGTGCTGCAGATCCACGTGCTCAAGCAGTTCCTGCTGGCCAATCACCCGGAAATCCTCATCGTTTCCAATATCATCGAAAATGGCCAATCCATCGGCCTGGGGGATGCGGGCAAGTTCTGGCATTCGGACCTGTCTTATAAAGAGCTGCCGAGCCTGGGCTCGATGCTTCACGCCCAGGAGCTGCCCTCCGAAGGCGGCGACACGTTGTTCGCCGACATGCACAAGGCCTGGGACCAATTGCCCGAGCACCTGCGCAAAGCCGTTGAAGGCCGCAGCGCCGCGCACTCTTATACCGCGCGCTACAGCGAAACCAAATTCGAAGGTAACTGGCGCCCGACGCTGACCCCCGAGCAGCTCGCCCAGGTGGCCGAGGTCGTGCACCCCATCGTGCGCACCCACCCGGAAAACGGGCGCAAGGCGCTGTTCGTCAGTGAAGGCTTCACCACCCGCATTGTTGGCCTGCCGGAAGACGAAAGTCGTGACCTGCTCGCCCAGCTCTACGCCCACAGCGTGTTGCCACACAACATCTACCGTCATCAATGGCAGCCCCATGACCTGGTGTTCTGGGATAACCGTTCGTTGATCCACCTGGCCGCCGGTTGCCCGAGCAATCTGCGCCGCAAGCTCTATCGCACCACCATCCAGGGCGACGCGCCTTTCTGATTCGGAGCATGACCATGTCCAGGAAAATCCCATTTGCACGATTGGCCGCGACGGTTGGCCTGGGTGTCAGCCTGTTGGCCGGCAGCCTGGTAGCTCCGGCGGCTGCGCACGCCGAAGGTGAGATCCGCATTGCCGAGCAGTTCGGCATCGTCTACCTGTTGCTCAACGTCGTACGCGACCAGAACCTGATCGAGAAATACGGCAAGCAGGAAGGCATCGACATCAAGGTCGACTGGACCCAGCTGTCCGGTGGCGCGGCGGTCAACGACGCGTTGCTCTCCGGTTCCATCGACATTGCCGGGGCCGGTGTCGGCCCGCTGCTGACCATCTGGGATCGCACCCACGGCAAGCAGAACGTCAAGGCCGTGGCGTCCCTGGGTAACTTCCCGTACTACCTGGTGAGCAACAATCCGAAGGTCAAGACCATCGCCGATTTCACTGAAAAGGACCGCATCGCGGTGCCGGCCGTGGGTGTTTCGGTGCAGTCGCGCTTCCTGCAATACGCCGCCGCCAAGCAGTGGGGCGACAAGGAATTCAATCGCCTCGACAAGTACACCGTCGCCGTCCCGCACCCGGACGCCACGGCGGCACTGATCGCCGGCGGTACCGAACTTACCGGGCACTTCTCCAACCCGCCATTCCAGGAGCAGGCCCTCACCAACCCTAACGTGCATGTGGTGCTGAACACCTACGACCTGCTCGGCCCGAACTCGCCGACGGTACTGTTCGCCACCGAAAAATTCCGCAACGACAACCCGAAGACCTACAAGGCATTCGTGGAAGCGTTGACCGAAGCGGCGCAGTTTGCCCAGAACGACAAAGGCGCCGCCGCCGACACTTACATCCGCGTGACCAAGGCCAAGATCGACCGCGCCGAGCTGCTGAAAATCATCGAGAACCCGCAGTTCGAGTTCAGCGTCACGCCGAAAAACACCTACCCGCTGGCGGAATTCCTCTACCGCGTCGGCGCCATCAAGAACAAGCCGGAATCGTGGAAGGACTACTTCTTCCAGGACGCCAAGCCCCTGCAAGGAAGTTGAGATGAACGCGCCCTTGCAAGGCCACACGGCCAGCAACCTGCACACCACCGCCCCGCTGCTGGCGGTGGATAAAGTCAGCCTGGAATACCGCACCCCCGAGCGCGTGGTGCGGGCCACGCACCAGGTCAGTTTCGAAATCGATCCGGCCGATCGCTACGTGTTGCTGGGCCCGTCGGGCTGCGGCAAATCCACCTTGCTCAAATCCATCGCCGGGTTTATCAGACCCTGCGAAGGCGAGATCCGCCTGCTGGGGCAAAAGGTCGAACACCCGGGCCCGGACCGCATCGTGGTGTTCCAGGAATTCGACCAACTGCCACCCTGGAAAACCGTCAAGCAAAACGTGATGTTTCCGTTGCTGGCGTCGAAAACCCTCAAGCGTGCTGAGGCCGAAGAGCGCGCGTTGCATTACCTCGACAAGGTCGGCCTCAGCGCCTTTGCCGACGCTTACCCGCACACCCTTTCCGGCGGCATGAAAGCCCGCGTGGCGATCGCCCGCGCCTTGGCGATGCAGCCGAAAATACTGCTGATGGACGAACCCTTCGCCGCCCTCGACGCCTTGACCCGGCGCAAGATGCAGGAAGAGCTGCTGCTGCTTTGGGAGGAGGTGCGCTTCACCCTGTTGTTTGTCACTCACTCCATCGAAGAAGCGCTGGTGGTGGGCAATCGCATCCTGTTGCTGTCGCCGCATCCGGGGCGGGTACGTGCGGAAATCCACAGCCATCAATACGACCTGCACAGCCTCGGTGGCGTGGAGTTCCAGGCGTCGGCGCGACGCATTCATCGCCTGTTGTTCGATGAAGCGCCCGAGGCCGAACGTGAGTTGGGTTTCGCCGATATCCGCATCGCTTACTGAAGGGACAACCCATGCGCCAGGAATACGAAATTACCCTCGAGCCGCTGCTCAGCGTTCCCGTGGAACGCGAGCTGCCCCTGCGCCAACGCCTGTGGCAACAAGGCTGGCTGCGCAAAGGCCTGATCCTGATCGTGCTCGCGATCCTCTGGGAAGCGGTCGCGCGTTATCAGAACAACGACCTGTTGCTGCCCAGTTTCCTGCAGACCGCTCACGCACTGTACGACGGCTTGCTCAGCGGTGAATTGCTGAGCAAAGTGAGCATTTCGCTGGTGGTGCTGATCAAGGGTTACCTGATTGGTATCGTGCTGGCGTTCGCGCTGACCACCCTGGCTGTGTCGACGCAACTGGGCCGCGACCTGCTCAGCACCCTGACCTCGATGTTCAACCCGTTGCCGGCCATCGCCCTGCTGCCGCTGGCGCTGCTGTGGTTTGGCCTGGGGCAGAACAGCCTGATCTTCGTGCTGGTGCATTCGGTGCTGTGGGCGCTGGCGCTCAACACCTATTCGGGATTTCTCGGCGTGTCCGAAACCCTGCGCATGGCCGGCCGCAACTATGGGCTCAAGGGCATGCGTTTTGTGCTGTTCATCCTGATCCCGGCGGCGCTGCCGTCGATCCTCGCCGGCCTCAAGATCGGCTGGGCCTTTGCCTGGCGTACGCTGATCGCCGCCGAGTTGGTGTTCGGGGCTACCAGCGGCAAGGGCGGCCTGGGTTGGTACATCTTCCAGAACCGCAACGAGCTGTACACCGACAAGGTGTTTGCCGGGCTCGCGGTGGTGATCCTGATCGGCCTGCTCGTGGAAAACCTGGTGTTCGACACCTTCGAGCGTCTGACGGTAAAGCGCTGGGGCATGCAGCGCTGATTCGCCCGGCCTGCTAGGATTGCATTCCGCTCACTCCCCACTGATCACGAGTGCTTGGCATGCAACTACCGGACATGAACCTGCTGGTCGCCCTCGACGCATTACTCGACGAGGGCAGCGTGGTCGGTGCCGCGCGACGGATGAACCTCAGCCCGGCGGCCATGAGCCGCACCCTTACGCGTATTCGCGAAGCGGTAGGCGACCCGATCCTGGTGCGCGCCGGTCGCGGCCTGGTGCCGACGCCCAAGGCCCTGCAGTTGCAAGGCCAGGTGCGCAACGTGGTGGAGCAGGCTGCATTGCTGTTTCGTTCGGCGGACCAGGTCGACCTGAGCACCTTGCGCCGGCGCTTCAGCGTGCGCGCCAACGACTTTTTTATCGGCGTGTATGGCGGTCGTCTGTTCGACACCATGGAGCGCATGGCGCCGCTGTGCGAGCTGTGCTTCGTGCCCGAAGGGGACACCGACGACGAGGCGCTGCGTGAAGGGCGCCTGGATTTGCGCGTGAGCAATACCATGCCGGTCAGTCCCGAAGTGAAAGTACAGAACCTGTTTTCCACCACTTTCGTCGGCCTGGCGCGGGAAGATCACCCGTTGTTCGACGAAGAGATCACCGCAGCGCGCTTCGCCAGCTATTCCCACATCAGCATCTCGCGGCGTGGCATCGCCCGCGGCCCGATCGACACCGCACTGAACGCCCAGGGCCTGGAGCGCCGCGTGGCGATGATCGCCCCGGGCTTTCACGGCGCGATGTTCATGCTGCCCGATTCCGACCTGCTGCTGCCGGTGCCCAAGGAAGCGCTGCTCAGCGCCAATCGCCTGAAGCTGCCACTGCGCGCGTTTGCCTTGCCGATCTCGCTGCCGACGCTGGTATTGGCCCAATCCTGGCACCCGCGTTTCGACAAAGACCCGGCCCACAAATGGCTGCGCGAAACCATGCGCGAGAGTTGCCACGCCACCTGGCTCGAAGCGCAACCCACCTGACACCCCATAGCCCCTGTAGGAGCCGGCTTGCCGGCGATAGCGCAGGCTCGGCGAATACCTCGACGTGATCCAGGCCGCCATCGCCCCAAGCACGAGTTAATAGTGAGTTAAGGATTGCGTCTGGTGCAGTTATAACCTGCCGACAAGTAACTTTTTGTCATGTGTACGCCTGATTAAACTGCTCGGGTATTTACCATTCCGAGTTGCCTGTTCATGACTTCCCTCGCTGCTCCCGCACTCCAGGCCGCAGCCAAGCCCACCGCTATCACCCCGCCTGTATTCGGCCCGCGCATCATCATCGGCCTGGTCGGCGTGTTGCTGGCGGTGCTGGTCTCCGGTCTCAACGAGATGGTCACCAAGGTGGCCCTCGCGGATATTCGCGGCGCGCTCTACATCGGTTTCGACGAAGGCACCTGGCTGGTTGCCGCCTACACCGCCACCTCGGTGTCGGCCATGGCTTTTGCGCCCTGGTGTTCGGTGACCTTCTCCCTGCGCCGCTTCACTCTGTGCGCCATTGGCCTGTTCACTGTGCTCGGCATCCTGTGCCCGTTTGCGCCGAACTACGAAAGCCTGCTGGTGCTGCGCACCGTGCAAGGCCTGGCCGGCGGGGCGTTGCCGCCGATGCTGATGACCGTGGCGCTGCGTTTCCTGCCCGCCAACGTCAAGCTGTATGGCCTGGCCGGTTATGCGCTCACTGCCACCTTCGGCCCGAGCCTCGGCACGCCGCTGGCGGCGCTGTGGACCGAATATGTCGGCTGGCAGTGGGCGTTCTGGCAGATCGTCGGCCCCTGCCTTGTGGCGATGGCCGCCGTGGCCTACGGCTTGCCGCAGGACCCCGTGCGCCTGGAGCGATTCAAGCAGTTCAACTGGCGCGGCCTGCTGTTGGGGTTTCCGGCGATTTGCATGCTGGTGATCGGCATCCTGCAGGGCAACCGCCTGGACTGGTTCGAGTCGGGCCTGACCACCTTCCTGCTGAGCGGCGGCACCGTGTTACTGGTGCTGTTCATGCTCAACGAATGGTCGCACCCGATGCCATTTTTCAAGCTGCAGATGCTCGGCCTGCGCAACCTGTCGTTTGCCTTGATCGTGCTGGCCGGCGTGCTGATGGTGCTGACCTCGGTGATCATCATCCCGTCGAGTTTCCTTGCCCAGGTCCAGGGTTATCGCCCGCTGCAAACCGCGCCGGTGATGTTGTTGATGGCGCTGCCGCAATTGATCGCGCTGCCGCTGGTAGCCGCCTTGTGCAACCTGCGCTGGATCGATTGCCGCTGGGTACTGGGCACCGGGCTGGGCATGCTGGTGCTGTGCTGCGTCGGGAGCGCGCACCTCACGTCGGAGTGGATTCGCGACGATTTCTACGGCTTGTACCTGCTGCAGATTTTCGGGCAACCCATGGCCGTGCTGCCGCTGCTGATGCTCTCCACCGGCAGTATCCAGCCGGCAGACGGGCCGTTCGCCTCGGCCTGGTTCAACACCGTCAAAGGCCTGGCCGCCGTGATCGCCACCGGCGTGCTGGATGCGCTGACGACCCAGCGCCTGCATTTTCACTCGACCATGCTGGTCGACGGCCTGGGCAACTCGCCGCTGGCCGAGGGTGATGCGCCGGGCCTTGCCCACCGCCTGCACGAGCAGGCCGTGGTGCTCACTTCTTCGGATCTCTACTACGTCATGGCCGCCGTCGCGGTGGCGTTGATCCTGCTGATTTTCTGGATGCCCACGCGGATTTTCCCGCCTCGCGCACCGACCTAGCCACAAGGAATTTTCATGAAACGCAAAGACAAAATTGCCGTCTCCGTTATCGCCGTGTTCGCCGTCGGCGTGCTGGTGTACCTGGTGGCGCCCGGTGTGTTGGGCAGCAAGCGCCAGACCACCAACGATGCCTTCGTCGCCGCCGACTTCACCCTGGTCGCGCCGCGCGTGGCCGGTTTTATCAAGGAAGTGCTGGTGGAAGACAACCAGCGCGTCAAGGCCGGCCAACTGCTGGCGCTGATCGACGACCGTGATTTTCGCGCCGCCGCCCAAGCGGCCGATGCCGACACCCTGGTCGCCCAGGCCCAGCTGAAAAACGCCAGCGCGACCCTGGAGCGCCAAAGCTCGGTGATCGCCCAGGCCCAGGCCACCGTGGCGGCAGACCGCGCTGAAGTGGCCTTCGCTGAGCACGAACTGAATCGCTACAACCATCTGGCCGGCGTCGGCGCAGGCACCGTGCAAAACGCTCAGCAAGCCAAGACCCGTATCGACCAGGCCACCGCACGCCTGGCCAATGCCACGGCGGTGCTGGCGGCCGAGCGCAAGCAGGTGGAAATCCTCACGGCTCAGCGCGATGCCGCCGAAGGTGGGCTCAAGCGCGCCCAGGCGGCGCTGGAAATGGCCAGTTATCAGCTGTCCTACACGCGCATCGTCGCGCCGGTGGATGGCATGGTCGGTGAGCGTGCGGTGCGGGTCGGCGCCTATGTGACGCCGGGCAGCAAGATCCTCGCGGTGGTGCCGCTGGCCGAGGCCTACGTGGTGGCCAACTTCCAGGAAACCCAGCTCTCGCATATGCACGCCGGTCAGGCCGTGCAGGTGCGCGTCGACAGTCTCGACGGCGAGTTGCTCAACGGCCACCTGGAAAGCCTTGCGCCGGCGACCGGGGTGACCTTCGCTTCGGTCAAGCCGGACAACGCCACCGGCAACTTCACCAAGGTGGTGCAGCGCATTCCGGTGAAGATCGTGCTCGAGCCCAACCAGGCCCACACCGAGCGCCTGCGCGTGGGGATGTCCGTGAAAGCGAGTGTCGACACCCGGCCTGTCGCACAGCGACGTGAGGTGGCCCAGCAATGAGACACCTTGCCTGGCTCACCGTGAGCCTGATCAGCCTGAGCGCGTGCACCGTCGGCCCGGATTTCCAGCGGCCCCAGAGCCCGCAGGTGACGCAATGGGCCGAGCCGCAGGGCCGTCAGGCCGCCAGTCGCGCGGTCAGCGACCCACTGCAGGAGCGCTGGTGGGATGTGTTCCACGACGCGCAACTGTCGGCACTCACACGCCGTGCGCTGACCGATAACCTCGACTTGAAGCTCGCCAGCAGCCGCCTGCAACAAAGCCGCGCGGTGCGCCAGGTGACCACCGCCGAGCGCTATCCCAACGTCAACGCCACCGGCGATTACCTGCGCCAGCGCAACAGCGGCAAAGGCTTGAGCGACCCGTCCGGCGAAAATGGCCGGTCGGCCTTCAACCAGTGGGACATGGGGTTCACCGCGTCGTGGGAGCTGGATTTCTGGGGCCGCGTCAAACGCGAAACCGAAGCCGCCGACGCCACCCTGCAAGTGGCCGAAAACGACCGCCGCGCCGTGCTGTTGTCGGTGCTCGCCGAGACTGCCCAGGACTACATTCAACTGCGCGGCGTGCAGAATACCCGCGCCGTCACCGAGCAAAACCTCGACGTCGCGCGCCACAGCCTCAAGCTGTCGCAACTGCGCCTGGCCGACGGCGTGGCCACCGACCTGGACGTGGCCGAAGCCGCCGCCCAGGTCGCCGCCATCGAAGCGCGCCTGCCGGATCTGCAGCAACGCCAGGACCAATTGATCAACGCCCTGAGCCTGTTGATGGGCGAACCGCCCCAGGCCTTGCACGCGCAACTGTCCAAGGACGCTGGCGTGCCGCAGACCCAGCGCCAGGTCGCCATCGGCCTGCCGTCGGAGCTGGCCGAGCGTCGTCCGGATATCCGCCAGGCCGAGGCGCGCCTGCACGCCGCCACCGCCAGTATTGGCGTGGCCAAGGGCGATTTTTACCCGCGCATCACCTTGTCCGGCAGCCTCGGCTCGCAGGCCATGCAGCTGTCGGATTTTGGCTCGTGGGGCTCGCGCGCGTTTGCCTTCGGCCCGCAATTGAGCCTGCCGTTGTTCAACGGCGGGCGCCTGCAGGGCATGCTGGACCTGCGCGAAGCCCAGCAGCAGGAAGCGGCCCTCGCGTACCAGCAGACGGTGCTGCGCGCCTGGCATGAAATCGACGACCAACTGACCCGCTACAACGCCAGCCAACTGCGCCGCGACAGCCTCGCCGAAGCGGTGCGCCAGAACCAGATCGCCCTGAGCACGGCACAACAGCAGTACGTCGAAGGCGTGGTGGATTTCGTCAACGTACTCACCGTCCAGAGCGCGCTGCTGGCGACTCAGGAGCAGTGGGTGGAGAGTTCTACCGGGGTGTCGCTGGCCATGGTCGGCTTGTACAAAGCGTTGGGCGGCGGCTGGGAATCGGTGTATCCGCTGCAAACTGCCGGGCGCTAGACCGCAAAGAGTTTTTGCCAGCCGCGAAACAAGGTGTAATGATAATTGCTCTCAATCGTGTATCTGAGCTTTTCATGGACACCGCGACCAACGGCCAGCAACAGCTTCACCTCCTGTACCGCGATCATCACGGCTGGCTGCAAGGCTGGCTGCGCAAGCGCCTGGGCGATCGTGAACATGCCGCTGACGTGGCGCAGGACACCTTCCTGCGCCTGCTGGTCTCCGGGCGCTTCCCCGGTGACAAGGAAAGCCGCAGCTACCTGGCACAGATCGCGCGCAACCTGGTGATCGACCAATGGCGTCGCCTGCGCATCGAGCGCGCCTACCTGGAAAGCATTGCGCACTTGCCTGAGCCTGAGTCGCCGTCGCTGGAGACCCGCGCGCTGATCCTCGAAACGCTGATGCAGATCGACGCCATGCTCGACCGCATGCCCGATAATGTGCGCCGTGCATTCCTGCTGTCGCAGTTCGAAGGCTTGAGCTATGCGCAGATCGCCGAGCGCCTGGGCGTGACCGTCAGCTCGGTGCAGAAGTACATGACCCGCGCCATCGTCGCCTGCTACCAGGTGGCGTACGCAGAATGAGGCATGACGCGCCCATCGCCCCGGCCATTGTCGAGCAGGCCAGCGAATGGCTGATGCTGCAGTGGGGCGGTGAGCTGCAGGGCCAGCAGCACGAAGCGTTTGCCCAGTGGCAGGCAGCCGATCCGGAGCATCGCCGCGCCTGGCAACGCTTGCAGCACCTGCAGCAAACCCTCGGCGGCGTGCCGGTCGACAGCGCCCGAGCGGTGTTGCGCGACACCCCGGACACCCAGCGCCGCGCCGCGCTCAAGCTGCTCGGCCTGCTGCTGGTGGCCGGCGGCAGCGGCTACCTGGTGCAACGCAGCGAACCCTGGCAGGCCACCTTCGCCGACTACCGCACCCCCACCGGCGAGATTCGCCACGTTACCCTCAGCGACGGCACGCGCCTGGACCTGAACAGCGACAGCGCGGTGGACCTGCGTTTCAGCGCCAGCGAGCGGCGCATTCGCTTGATCCGTGGCGAGGTCCTGCTGACCAGCGGCCACGACCCGGTGCGCCCGCTGATCGTCGAAACGCCTGCCGGTGATGTGCAGGCGCTGGGCACTCGTTTCGCCGTGCGTGAACTGCCCGAGGGGAGCCGCGTCGACCTGTACGAAGGCCGCGTGCGAGTGACCCCGCGACATGGCCCGGCGGTGCAGATGAATGCCGGCGACAGCCTGTGGTTCGATGCGCGGCACAGTTCAGCGCTGCCGCCAGTGAGCGCCGCAGCCAGCAGTTGGACCGAGCATCGGCTGATCGCCGAGCGCCAGCCGTTGGGCGAGTTCGTCGCGCAACTGAGCCGTTACCGCCCCGGCCTGTTGCGTTGTGACCAGGCGGTGTCGGGCCTGCTGCTCACTGGTGTCTTCCCCCTGAACGATACCGACGCAATCCTCGCGGCCCTGGAGCGTTCGCTGCCGGTGCAGGTACAGTCGGTGACGCGCTACTGGGTGACCATCAAGGCGCGGGCCTGATTATTTTTTCTTCAGCTCTTGTCGGTTTGCGCGATCCGTTCGGGATACCTCTTGAAAGCCAATCAAGAAGCGTTCTCACGGGGAGTCCTGCAATGCCGCACCACCCAATCCAACCCTTGGCCCGCGCCCTGCGCCGTGGCTTGTTTGTCAGCCTGCTGGCGACGGTGCCGATGCTGCCGATCCAGGTTCACGCCGAAGACACCACTGAGGCAATGCGCGCCTACAACATCCCGGCGGGCAGTCTCGATCAGGCCTTGAACCATTTCGCGAGTGCCTCGGGCATTTTGTTATCGGTCGACGCCACATTGACCGAGGGCAAACGCAGTGGCGGCCTGCAGGGGCGTTACGGCGTCGGGTCGGGCCTGGAGCGGTTGCTCGCGGGCAGCGGCCTGGTGGCGGTGCAGGCCCAGGGCGGGTGGTCGTTGCAGGCGATTTCCGGTGGCGGGCCGTTGCAGCTCGGTGCCACCCAGATCAGCGGCCAGCAGGCCCAGGAAAGCGCCTGGGGACCGGTGGACGGTATCGTCGCCACGCGCAGCGCGTCCGGCAGCAAGACTGATTCGGCACTGGTGGAAATTCCCCAGACCATCAACGTGATCACCGCCGCCGAGATCAAGGCGCGCGGGGCCCAGAGTGTCACCCAGGCGTTGCTCTACACCCCAGGCATGACCGCCGGCGGCTTTGCTGACCGGGTCAAGTTGTTCGACGAGCCGACCTCGCGCGGCTTCACGCCAACGCCCTTGTACCTCGACGGTTTGCACCTGCCCTACGGCGGCGGCAGCACGGGTGGCGCGTTGCAGATCGAGCCCTACTCCCTGGAGCGCATCGAAGTGCTCAAGGGCCCGGCCTCGGTGCTGTATGGGCAGAACCAGCCTGGCGGTATCGTTAACATGGTCAGCAAGCGCCCCAGCGAAACCCCGGTGCACCAGGTGGTGCTGCAAGCCGGCACCTATGAGCACAAGAGCGCGGCCATCGACCTCAGCGGCCCGCTGGATGAGCAGGGGCAATTCCTCTACCGCCTCACCGGCCTGGCCAACGACGCGCAGGACGAGATCAATTACGTCGAAAACAAGCGCCAGTTCATCGCGCCCAGCCTCACCTGGCAGCCCAGCGACGACACCCGCGTGACGCTGTTCGCCCAGTATCAGAAAGACAAAGGCGTGCCCGAAGCCCAAGGCCTGCCGGCGTCCGGCACCTTGTGGGCGAACCCCAATGGCAAGATCAAGCGCGACCTGTTCCTCGGCGAGCCGGGCGTCAACCAGTACAACCGCGAGCAGTACGCGCTGGGCTACGAGATTTCCCATCGCCTCAACGAGACCTGGACCCTCAAGCAAAACGCGCGCTACGCCGAGGTGGATGACCGCTACACCGCGCCGTTGCACGGCTACCGTTTCGTCGCCAACCCGGCCACCGGCGTGCAGGACCAACGCTACCTGCAACGCTTCGGCGTGGACTGGGCGCAGAACAACAAAGTGTTTGGCGTGGACAGCATTGCCCAGGCCGAATTCGACACGGGCGCGTTGGCCCACACCCTGATCATCGGCCTGGATTACTACCACTCCGGCTCCCTGTTCCATGGCCGGTATGACCGCAATCCGCCGGTGATCGACCTGTTCAAGCCGGTCTACGGCCAACGCCTGGATTTCGGCCAGCCGTATCGTTGGGACCGCACCCTGAGCCAGACCGGGCTGTACGTGCAGGACCAGATCAAACTGGATAAGTGGGCCGTGGTGCTCGGCGGTCGCTATGACTGGGCCAGCGTGGTGAACAAGGAGCCGCTGCAAGGCACGCGTTTTGCCAGCAAGGACGAAGCCTTCACCGGCCGCGCGGGCCTGGTGTATCTGTTCGATAACGGCTTGGCGCCTTTTGTCAGCTACTCGGAGTCGTTCCTGCCGCTGACCGGTACCGACGCCCAGCGCAAACCGTTCGACCCCTCCACCGGCAAGCAATATGAAGTCGGCATGAAGTACCAGCCGCCGGGCCAGAAGAGTTTTGTGCAGGTGTCGGTGTATCAGCTGGACCAGGAAAACGTGATCACCACCAACCCCACCGAGACCTTCAGCACCCAGAGCGGCGCCATGCGCTCGCGCGGTGTGGAGCTGGAAGCCAAGGCGGCCCTCAGCGATGCCTGGGAAGTCATCGCCTCGGCCTCGCGCAACGACATCAAGTACACCAAGGATGAAGAAGGCCGTGAAGGCCGCCATCCTGCCGGGATCTCGCCGCTCACTGCCTCGATGTGGGTCAACTACACCGTGCTGGGCGATACGCCGCTGGCCGGCGTCGGCGCCGGACTGGGCGTTCGCTATGCGCGCCAAAGCCTGGGCGACTACTTCGAGGGCGCGTTCAGCGTGCCGTCGTACAGCGTCTACGACGCGAGCCTGAGTTACGACCTGGGCGCCTCACCGCTCAAGCTCAAGGGCGTGAAACTGGCGATGAACGTGCAGAACCTCACCAACAAGACGTATGTGTCGCAGTGCACCAGCGACCTGGATTGCTACTACGGAGCAGGGCGCACGGTGGTCTCAAGCCTGACGTATGACTGGTGACCCCCTGAACCTTTAGGAGCCCGGCTTGCCGGCGATAAGGTCTGAAAGCACCTCAGCTCTTCAGGCCGTCATCGCCGGCAAGCCGGGCTCCTACAGTTTTGTGCCTTTCACGGGTTCCGTAGAAACACCACATACCCTCTGAACCACTCACTCCCCTGCAAATACCCAGGCTCATCCCACTCCCCACCCTGGATCAGCCCGATCTTGAACGGCAGCCCCAGCCGATTCATTCGGGGCAGGTATGCCGCGTAGTCCGGGATGCTCTGGCGCCCTTGATAGGTCTGCACCACGACCTCGTCCACCACGCCCTTGAGCTGGGCGATCGCGGCGGGGTCGGCGTTGCTGCTCCAGTCCATCAGGCCGGTGATGCTCAGGCGCAGGTCGGCCGGCAGGCGTTGGCGCAGGTCGCGCAGGAAGTCGGCGTATTCGTGCAGGTATTGGGTGCGGGCGTCGAAGTCGATCTGGATGCCGACCACCGGGTTGCCCGCGTCGCGCCAACGTTGCACCTGGCCCAGCAGTTGGGTGTAGACGCGCTCCGGCCAGTGCAGGGTATGGGCGCGATACACCACCCAGACTTCACCGCGGCTCAGGCGCGGCACGCTGATGCCCTGGGCGATCAGTTGCACACCGCGCTGCGGGGCGCGGCGTGTAGCGTTGATCTGGCCCTGGAGGATGTACAGGGTCTTGGCCTGCTTGAGCACCGGCTGCGGTGCGACGCCGCTCCACAGCCAGAAGGCGTCGTAGTCACCCGCGTCGACGGCGCCGAAGGCCGGGCTTGCCAGCAACAGCAAGCCGAGCCACAGGTGCTTCACCAGTAGTACTGCAGCGACTTGCCCCACTGGGTGTCGGCAAATCCGCTCTTGAGCTGGCGGAACCAGGCCTTGCGCACGGCCGGCTCGACGTCCTGGCCGCCGCAGCTGTTGTAGCCGGCGGGCGCGTAGCAGTTGATGGCGCGGAACAGTGCATAGGCCTTGTCATTCTTCGGCGCCTTGGGATTGCCGATGACGAGCTTGTAACCGTCCAGTCGCGAGAAGGTTTCACCCTTGAAGTCCGATGCAGTGCTGCCCAGGCTACCGGCGGCGCGCGCTTGCTCAAGCGGCATGCCGTCGAGGCCGTTACGCAGGATGAACTCACCGAAGCAGTTCAGGCCCTGAGGGTTTTTCGCGTCGGCTTGAAGCATCCCGGCGGTGTGCAAAATGCTCGGGCAGGCATAGCCGGATTCGGCTTTGTCGCCGTTCCATTGGAACAGTTTCAAGCTCTGGCTGGCGCTGTAGACGTAGCCCAGGCTGGTGCCCAGTTTGTCTTCCGGCGCCTGGGCGGGCAGTTGCTTGAAGTCCTCGGCGAAGGTCGCGAACTGGCCGTGCAGCAGGTCTTTGTAGAGCAGCACGAATTGCGCGGTCTGGCGCTCCAGCGGGTCGCTGGCCTGGGCAATTTGCTGACGCAGCAACTCAGGCCCGGCGACGTTGCGCAGCAGGATGTAGCGCACCTGCTTGGCGCTGATCGGCGAGTCGGCCGCAAACACCTTGGCCAACTGGCCGCTGCGCTCGTAGTTCATGGCCAGGGCCAGTTCCAGCTGATCGCGTTGCAGTGGTTGCTTGGCCAGCGGCAGCAGTTGCAGCCAGAGCGCCTCGGCGCCTTTCCAGTCTTGCTGGGCTTCCAGCGCCAGGGCGCGCAGGGTCTGCTGGCTGAAGGCAAAGTAATCCAGGTTTGACGGCACGTCCCGGGGCAGGTGCTTCAAGGCATTTTCGGGTTGATGTTCCACGTACAAGGCGTACACCGCCTGCAGGTAGTCGAACAGGGCCGGCTCGTTGGCAAATGTGGCTTTCTGCTTGTCGAGATCTTCGCGGCTCAAGCGCGGCGGGTTTTGGGTGCGCATCAGCATCAGGTCCCTGACCGCCTGCAGCATCGGGTCGCCGAGGCGACTGCTGCCTATCAGCAACTTGAGGTCGGCTTCCTCCACCAGTTCGTCCACCGACACATTGCGCTGGGCGTCGCTGGCGTCGGTGAGTTGCCAGGCAAAGTCGGCGGCGAGCTTGTCGTCATCGTTCGCCAGCCAATGCACCCGGCGCAGCAGGCCATGGGCAGAGGCCACATAAGCGCCCTGTGGATAAGTTTTCAGGTAGCCGAGAAAGCCCGCTTCGGCATCGCCCAGCGCGGACTTATCCACATGGTCGAGCTGCGGCATGTCGTATTGGTCGAACGCCTCGGCCTGCGCCTGATTGAGCGACGCGCGCGCGGTCATGTACAGCGCGGTTTCCTTGAGCCATGGCAGCTCGCTGCTGCTGGCGGCGGCAAAGCCCCGTTCGGCATCGCTGAAGCGTCCGCTGTAGAAGTCGGCGGCGGCCTGCAGGTAAGTGCGCAGCAGCTGTGCATTGGGTGACGAGGTTTGCTGCGCGTCCAGCACCTGGCCCTCCCAGGTGCAGGTGCCGAGCAACTGCAGGCGCGCCTTGATCAGCAGGTCGCGCTCGGCCGGCGGCATGTCGGCCTTGATCACCTGGCGGATAAACGCGGTGGCGCTGTCCTCGTTGTTGCTGCGGCAACGGCTGCCTTCGCCGTTGAGGAAGGCGTCACCGGCGGGCGTGACGTCGCCGCGCGGGATGCCCAGGGGTTGCAGCAACGTCTCGAGTTCGGCTGTACGCGAGTTGCCCGGCGAGTTGTCGGACGCTTCGTTCGCAGCGGGAACCGGTACGAGGCGGTATGCCGGGAACGGCACCGGGCCGAATCCCTGGGAGAGGTCGTCCTCGCTCAAGGCATTCGGCGCCAGGGGCGCGGCCTTTTTGTCGGCCAGCAGCAAGCGCAGGTTCACGCGACTGTCGTTGCCGGGGCTGAGAAAGGGCTGGTTGCTGCACGCATCGAGGCTGTCATGCGAGACCCGCCAGTCGGGGTAGCACGAGTCGTCGGAGCTGGCGAGTGCCGGCTGGGAAATACCGGCGAGCAGTGCCAGTGCCAGGGGTGACAGAAAACCGATGCGCATGACGTGTCCTTGATCCTGAGTCCTTGGAGGGCGCCAATAATAGCCTGTTCCTGCGGGTGCTTCGGTGAAGCCCTACACAAATTGCTGATTTGTCCGATTCCAGAAGCGAACCGGGGGCTTTTGTCCTAGAGTGGCGGTGTTCGCACTGAGGCAATCAGGGCAGTAGTAGGGAAATCGAGGTGCGTCGGTCTGTGGTAGAGCAAAACGAAAAGGTCGGGACGTTGCCCGCATTCAATCGACTCACGTGGGAAGGTGCCGGTTGGCTCAGCCGATTGTGGTGGGTGCCAATCCTGGCCCTGGCCGTGGGCCTGCGTTTTTATGGCCTGACCTCGGCGGCGATCTGGGGCGATGAAGGTTCCAGCCTGCTGCTCAGCGAGTACGCGGCGGCCGACCTGTGGTTTCACGCGGCCCACGATGTGCACCCGCCGCTGTACTTTTTCCTGCTGCGCGGCTGGATCGAACTGTTCGGTGACAGCATCCTGTCGATTCGCGGCATGAGTGCGATCCCCGGCGTGATCGCCGTGGGCCTGGGGATCTGGCTGACGCGGCAACTGTCCACCCGGCGTGCTGCGGTGCTGGCGGGGATCCTGCTGGCGCTGCTGCCCACGGCAGTGCGCTACAGCCAGGAAGTGCGCATGTATTCGTTGCTGGGTGTGTGGCTGCTGGCTGCCACGCTGGCGCTGGTGTACTGGGTGCGTCACCCCGAGCGCACGCGTTACCTGGCGGTGTATGTGCTGTTGATGACTGCCGGTTTTTACACCCATTACTTCACCGCACTGTGCGTGTTGGTGCATTGGGCCTACCTCGGTGTGCTGTGGCGCACGCAACCGCGCGGCCAGCGCCTGCTCGCGCGCCCGGCATGGTGGGTGACCAACGCCGTGATTGTGTTGCTGTACCTGCCGTGGTTGCCGAACCTGTGGGATTTGGTCCAGCACGTCGACCAGCTCAAAGTCGGCGGTGATATTGGCTGGGAAGACCCGGTCAATCTGTTCTCCCTGCCGTCGATGATCTGGCAGTTCGTGCTGCAGGATGAAGGCGGCGGTTTCTGGCCCCTGCTGTTCTGGCTGTACCCGCTGCTGCTGGTTGCCGTGGTGGTGATCACCGCCGTGCATGACCGTGAACGCTACCGCCCGGCCTGCCTGCTGGCGCTGTTTGTGCTGCTGCCGCTGTTGCTGGTGTATGGGGTGTCGTTCATCTCCCCGGTGTTTATCGAGCGCTATCTCACCGCCTATGCCCTGGCCTTGCCGATGCTCGTGGCGTTGGCCATCGACCGCCTGCCCGCGCGTTTTTCACTGCTGGGGGCGGCGCTGTTCGTGCTGTTTGTCGGCGTGGAATTGGTGGGTCTCAAAAACAACTTCACGGTGGATGAGCACGACCAATTCAACGTGCCGGTGGAGTTCGTCAACCGCAACTACCAGGAAGGTGACCGCATCGTCCTCAGCGACATGATGTGGTACCTCAGCTACGTGTATTACGACCAGACCGACGCGCAATTGCAGCTCTACACCCCGCCCAAGCCCGACGGTACGCCCACCCGGCCGAACGCCTACGGCTTCGGCACCCTGGTGGACCAGGACGGCGGGCGCATCTACCTCGACCGTCTATCGGCGCTGCCTGTCGAAAGCCGTCGCGTGTGGCTGATCAGCAGCAACGAGGCGCCGGATGATTTCGCCCCGCTGCCCGAGGGTTGGCGCGAGCTGAGTCGTCAGGACGGCGGCGGCGCGAGGGCGCGTCTGTTTGTGTTGTGCAACGTGCCGTCGGCGCAACCCGAGGGCTGCCGCTAGACTCGGTTAAACCCCTTCCAGCAGGAGCCCATCATGGAATCGCCCGTGCACAGCTTGCCGTCACTGTTCAAACAACTGGGGTTGCCGGATGACCCGGTGAGTATCGAGCAGTTTGTGGCGGTGCATTCGCCGCTCAAGCCGAATTTGAACCTGGCGGAGGCGTTTTTCTGGTCAGAGAGTCAGCGCGCGTTTCTGCGCGAGGAGATTCTGGAGGATGCGGATTGGGCTGAAGTGGTGGATGAGTTGAACCTGATGTTGCGCGGTGGTCGAGGGGGCTAGGCGCCCTGTGCCTCAGTCGCTTTGAATCCATCACTGATCTGCACGTGGGAGCAAGCCCTCTCCCACAGAAGTGCTGCCAAGTAGCATTCCCCGCTGAAAATCCAGCGCCCGCGTCGAATCCCGCTTTACTTACCCCTGCGTGTCCACCACCCATCCGGCAAATTGTTTCAAAACTTGACGGCTCTGGATCCATCCACCATATTGATAGTTAGCAAACTAACTGTATGCGAATTATTCAGTGTCCCAGACCCTCGAACAACTCCAGATGAACCTCAGCAGCAGCATGGTGGTGGGCGCCCGCAACTGGCGCAAAATCTGCCAGACCACGCTGGTGAGCTATGGCATTTCCGAAGCCTGCGCCGTGCCGTTGTTGATGATCGGCCGCTTGGGCGACGGTGTGCATCAGGTCAAGGTGGCCCAGGCCTCCGGTATGGAAAGCCCGTCGCTGGTGCGCCTGCTCGACCAGTTGTGCAGCGGCGGCTACGTGTGCCGCACCGAAGATGTCCACGACCGCCGGGCCAAGGCCTTGAGCCTCACCGAGCGTGGGCGCGAGCTGGTGCAAGCGGTTGAAGAACAACTGGTGCGCCTGCGCAAGGACGTGCTGGCGGACATCGCTGCGAACGACCTGGAAGCGGCCCTGCGGGTATTGCGTGCCTTTGAGGCGGCGACACTTTGAACGGATTTTTTACCGGTTTTCCACCGGCCCGCGACTGGTTCTACGGCGTGCGCACCTTTGCGGCGTCGATGATCGCCCTGTATATCGCCATGCTCATGCAGATGCCGCGCCCGTATTGGGCGATGGCCACGGTGTATATCGTCTCCAGCCCGTTTGTCGGGCCCACCAGCTCCAAGGCCCTGTACCGCGCCATCGGCACGTTCATGGGCGCGGCGGCGGCGGTGGTTTTTGTGCCGATGTTCGTGCAGTCGCCCTACGTGCTGGTGGTGGTGATCGCGCTGTGGACCGGGATTCTGCTGTTCCTCTCCATGCACCTGCGCACCGCCAATAACTACGCCTTGATGCTGGCTGGCTACACCTTGCCGCTGATCGCCCTGCCGGTGGTGGATAATCCGCTGGCCGTGTGGGATGTGGCCGAGGCGCGCACGGAAGAAATCTTCCTGGGCATCGCGGTCGCGGCGGTGGTCGGTGCGATGTTCTGGCCGCGTCGCCTGATGCCGGTGTTCGACGGCTCGGTGGCCAAGTGGTTTGCCGACGCGCAGGTCTACAGCCTGCGTTTCCTCAGCCGCAATGTGCAGCCGGAAGAGGTCAGCACCTTGCGTGGCGGCATGGTCGCCACCTTCAACACCCTGGAATTGATGATCGGCCAGTTGCCTCACGAAGGCGCGCGGCCGCAGACGGTGCGCAACACCAAGGAATTGCGCGGGCGCATGATCCACCTGTTGCCGGTGGTAGATGCCCTCGACGATGCCCTGTATGCCCTGGAGCATCGCGCGCCGGAGTTTCTCGAGCGCATCACGCCGATACTGGAAGCCTCCCGGCAATGGCTGGAAAGCACCACGCACGCTGCGCCGCTCGAAGCCTGGCGTGCCCTGCGTGACCAACTCGACGCCCTGCAACCCGAAAGCGAAGCCCTGGACGACCGCCACACGCTGCTGTTTTCCAATGCGCTGTATCGCCTCGGCGAATGGATCGACCTGTGGCAGGACTGCCGCAGCCTGCAAGCCGCCATCCAGTGCGAAAGCCAGGACACCTGGCGCGCGGTCTACCGCCACTGGAGACTGGGCCGGCTCACGCCGTTTCTCGACCGTGGCCTGATGTTCTACTCGGCGTTTTCCACGGTCACCGCGATCATCGTCGCCTCGGTGCTGTGGATCCTGCTCGGCTGGACCGACGGCGGCAGTGCAGTGATCCTGGCGGCGGTGGCCTGCAGCTTTTTCGCCTCGATGGACGACCCGGCGCCGCAGATCTACCGGTTCTTTTTCTGGACTGCCATGTCGGTGCTGTTCGCCAGCCTGTACCTGTTCCTGGTGCTGCCCAACCTGCATGATTTCCCGATGCTGGTACTGGCGTTCGCGGTGCCGTTTATCTGCATCGGCACGCTCACGGTGCAGCCGCGTTTCTACCTCGGCATGCTGCTGACGCTGGTCAATACCTCGTCGTTCATCAGCATCCAGGGCGCCTACGACGCGGACTTCCTCAACTTCGCCAACGTCAACCTGGCCGGGCCCGTGGGCCTGCTGTTCGCGTTCGTGTGGACGCTGATCGCGCGGCCCTTCGGTGCCGAGCTGGCGGCCAAGCGCCTGACCCGTTTCAGCTGGCGCGACATCGTCAGCCTCACCGAGCCTGCGACCCTGGCCGAACACCGGCATATGGCTGTGCAGATGCTCGACCGCCTGATGCAGCACCTGCCGCGCCTGGCCCTGATCAACCAGGACACCGGCACCGCCCTGCGCGATTTGCGCGTGGCGCTCAACCTGCTCGATCTGCTGGCGTACTCGCCGCGCATCTACGGCGTGCCGCGCGTGCTGCTCAACCAGGTGGTGGAAGGCGTGGGCGGTTACTTCAAGGCCTGCCTCAAGGCGGGTGAACGCTTGCCCGCGCCCAGCGGTCTGCTGATGACCCTCGACCGCACCCGGCGCGCGCTCAACGGCCAGGGCCTGCAAGACGAAGACGACACCCGCCTGCACCTGCTGCATGCGCTGGCCGGCCTGCGCCTGTCGCTGCTGCCGGGGGTGGAATTTATTGGTGGCACGGAGATGGAAGCGCCGCTGCCTGATGGAGCGCCTTTATGATCGGTGATCTGGATATCAGCGGGGTGTTCCTGCCCACGCTGCTGGTGCTGATGGGCATTACGTACGTGTTGTTCCTGGTGGTGCACGGGCTGTTGACCCGGGTCCACTTCTATCGCCTGGTCTGGCACCGGGCATTGTTCAATGTGGGGCTCTACGCGCTGTTGCTGGGCGCGGTGGACTCACTCAGTCGATACCTGATGACATGAAAAAACCTTTTTTGACCATCGGCCGTGTAGTCCTCACGTTGTTGATCGTGACGTTTGCGGTTGTCGTTGTGTGGCGCATGGTCATGTACTACATGTTTGCACCCTGGACCCGTGACGGGCACATCCGTGCCGACATCGTGCAGATCGCCCCGGACGTCTCCGGGCTGATCCAGCAGGTAGAGGTGCGCGACAACCAACTGGTGACCAAGGGCCAGGTGCTGTTCGCCGTCGACCAGGACCGCTTCAAGCTGGCCCTGCGCCAAGCCCAGGCCGCCGTGGCCGACCGCCAGGAAACCCTGGCCCAGGCCCAGCGCGAGTACAAGCGTAACCGTGGCCTCGGCAACCTGGTGCCCAGCGAGCAACTGGAAGAAAGCCAATCGCGCGTGGCCCGTGCGCAATCGGCCCTGGCCGAAGCCCAGGTGACGGTGGATTCCGCCCAGCTCAACCTCGACCGCTCGGTGATCCGCAGCCCGGTGGACGGCTACGTCAACGACCGCGCGCCGCGTGCCCAGGAGTTCGTGACGGCCGGGCGCCCGGTGCTCTCGGTGGTCGACAGCAACTCGTTCCATATCGACGGCTACTTCGAGGAGACCAAGCTCGACGGCATCCACGTCGGCATGAGCGTGGACATCCGCGTGATCGGCGACAACGCGCGCCTGCGCGGCCATGTGCAAAGCATCGTCGCCGGTATCGAAGACCGTGACCGCACCAGCGGCTCCAACCTGCTGCCCAACGTCAACCCGGCGTTCAGCTGGGTGCGCCTGGCCCAGCGGATCCCGGTGCGCATTGCCTTTGACGATGTGCCGGCGGACTTTCGCATGATCGCCGGGCGTACGGCGACGGTGTCGATCATCGGTGACAAGGTCAAAGATGGAGACAAACCATGAAGCAGCTCCTGGCAACCGCTGCGTTGGGGTTGTTGCTGTCGGCCTGCCAGGTGGTAGGGCCAGATTACAAGCTGCCGGAAAAGTCCGCCGTCAACCGTGGCGACCTGCAAGGGCAGCTGGCGGGCGAGGGCAACAATGTGGTGTCGGCGCCGGTGCCGGCCGACTGGTGGAAGCTCTACAAGGACCCACGCCTGGATGAGTTGGTGCGCCAGGCCATGGCCTCCAACACTGACCTGCGCGTGGCCGCCGCCAACCTGCAACGCGCGCGTTTCCAGACTCAGGAAGCTGAATCCGCCGGCGGTTGGAGTGCCGGTGCCAAGGCCGAGGCGCAGCGCCTGCAGGAGTCGGGTGAGGCCTATTTGCTGACGGAAAAAGTCCCGGTGGCCAACATCGGCAGCGCCAGCATCAGCACCTCGTACCAGTTCGATCTGTTCGGCACCCTGCAACGCGGTATCGAAAGCGCCCAGGCCAGCGCCGATGCCGCGCAAGCCGCCGCCGATATCGCCCGCATCACCCTGGTGGCCGATGTGGTGCGCTCCTATACCCAGGTCTGCGCGGCCAATGAAGAGCTGGCGATTGCCAACGAATCCCTCGACCTGCAAGGCCAGAGCACTAAGCTGACCCAGCGCCTGCGCGACGCCGGGCGTGGGGATGAAACCCAGGTAACCCGCTCGCAGACCCAATACAAATCCCTGCGTGCCGACATGCCGCGCTACGAAGCCGCGCGCCAGGCCGGGCTGTTCCGCCTGTCGATGCTGCTGGCCAAGCCGCTGGACCAACTGCCGGCCGGCACCGCCACCTGCGCCGAGCTGCCGCACATCGCCCAGTTGTTGCCGGTGGGCGACGGCGCGGCCCTGCTCAAGCGCCGTCCCGACGTGCGCCAGGCCGAGCGTCAACTCGCCGCTGCCACCGCGCGTATCGGCGTCGCGACCGGTGCGCTGTACCCGGACATCAGCATCGGGGCCACGGTGGGCACCGTCGGTATCCTCGACGACCTGGGTACCGCTCCCACCAACCGCTGGGGCTTTGGCCCGTTGATCAGCTGGTCGTTACCCACCAATGGCGCGCGTGCGCGCATCCACGAAGCCGAAGCCGCGACCCAGGGTGCCCTGGCCCACTTCGATGGCGTGGTGCTCAATGCCATCCGCGAGACCCAGACCGGCCTCGCGCAATACACCGCGCAGCTGCAACGGCGCGACGCGCTGGCCGAGGCTGGCGAGTCCGCGCGGGAAGCCGCCGACCAGACCCACCGCTTCTTCCAGGCCGGCCGCGCGTCGTTCCTGGCCGACCTGCAGGCCACCCGCACCTACACCGACGTCCGCGCGCAACTGGCCGCGGCCAACACCCAGGTTGCCATGAGCCAGATCGATCTGTTCCTGGCCCTGGGCGGTGGTTGGGAAAGCGGACGAACGCAAGCGTCACAGGGCAGCAAACCCTGAGCAGGTAGCTATGCTTTGTCAGGTGGATCGCCGTGACGATCCGCCTGACACTGCTCGCGTTTGCTCATGGGGATTCCAATAATGAAAAACCCTTATGCTCCCGCTTTCTGGTGCGTGTGCTTCGCACTGGTGTTGTTATCGGCTGCCTATTTCTACGGCGTCATGCTTGCCCATCAGATCGACAAGGCCATGGTGTTTCTCGACAGCGCGTGCCTGGTGATTGGCACGCTGTCCATCGGCGTCGTGGCGTGGGCCTCCTACCAAAATCAACGCGTGAAGAAAAAGCTCCTCGAACAAGGCAAGACCCGCGTGGCCATCTGGGACACCAAGGTTGCCCTGCGCCGGGTCGAAACCGTGTTCGACCGCTATTTCTGGGGCAGCTACTGGCAGCCTGGGCGCACCTTCCAGGAAGTCATGGGCGACCTCACTGGCACGCCCCTGGAAAAAAGCCTCGAAGTCCTGAAAAAACAATGTGTGGCCCTCGATCAGCAGGTCGCCGAAGGTAGGCATTGGCTGAATAACGCGCGGGAATTGTCCGATGTCGCCACGCAGATGGCCCGCGAGCGCTACCAACTGGACTTCTGCGACCCCAAGACCGACACCCCGGGCAATGCCGTCATACACCGCGAGTTTGAGGTGTTGGTGTACACCTGGACCGCGCGCCTGAAGAGTTTTGACCACCAGCTCGACGAGATCGAATTGGAGTACTCGTGAACCAACTGCACGCCTGACCCCTCTGAAAAGCTGGGCCGTCCGCGGCCGCCAGTGCTAATCTTCCCCCGCTTTCGGCGGGCTTGAGCCAACCCCTTTGGGGTTCAAGGAAGACAGCCCACTTCTCACAGGATTTGATCAGGTCACTTCATGAATAAGCCAGCAGTTGTTCTCTTGGGTTTCGTTGTCGCCGTTGGCGTCGTCAGTGCAGGCGGCGCCTGGTACACCGGTAAGCAGCTGGAGCCCGTGCTGCAAACGGCGGTGCAGGACGCCAACAAGGAACTGCAACGGTCCATGGCCGGCGTCGATGGCAGCGTCGCCCTGGAACTGGTCTCCCTGGACCGTGGCTTGTTCAGCAGCACCGCGCACTACCGCCTCAAGGCGCAAGGCTCGTTCTTCGGCGAGCAGAACCCCAATCCCGAACTGCTGTTTGTCGACCATATCGAACACGGCCCGCTGCCGTTCTCGCGCCTGGTGTCGCTGAAATGGCTGCCGGTCATGGCCACCAGTCACTACGAACTGGAAAAGAACGCCACCACCGAAAAATGGTTCGCCGCCGCCAAGGACGTGTCGCCGCTCAAGGGCGTGGCCAATATCGGCTACAACCGTTCGGTCAGCGGTAACCTCGAACTGCTGCCCCTGGAGTACAAGGACGAAACGTCCTCGGCAAGCTTCTCCGGCGCCAACCTGGACTTCGACAGCACCGCCGAAGGCAAGAAGGTCAAGGCCGATGGCTACATGAACAGCCTCAAGATCGCCGTGATCGATGCCAATGGCACGCCGTTCGACGCCGAGTTTGCCGGCCTGACCGTGGCCAGCAACCTGGAGAAATCCACCTTCGGCTTCTACACCGGGCAGAACACCGTTGAGCTGACCGACAGCAAGCTGACCTTCGGTCCGCAGAAAGCCGTGCTGACTCTCAAGGGCTTCGAGCAGAAAGACACCAGCGAAATCAAAGACAACAGCATGGATGGCCGCGTCGACTACAAGATCGACGAGATCGGCTACCAGGGCAAACCGGTTGGCTCCGCTGCCATGGCCGTGAGCCTGAAGAACATTGACGTGCCGTCGGGCCTGGTGCTGACCAAGCTGTACCAGGACAAGATGCAGCCGGTGCAAGCCGCCGCCGCTGCCGGCCAACCGGTGCCGGAGCTGCAACTGACCGAAGCCGAGCAGACCCTGGCCGAAGCCAACGTCAACCAGTTGCTGGCCGCCAAGCCGCACCTGGCGCTGGAAAACCTGTCGTTGAAAACCACCCACGGCGAAAGCAAGCTCAGCCTGGTCGTGGACCTGGCCAAGCCGGCCTCCATGGAACTGCCGCCGATCGAGCTGGGCAAGCAGATGGTGTCCCTGCTGGACGCCAACCTGACCCTGTCCAAGCCAATGATCGCCGACGTGGCCGCCCTGCAAGCGCAGGTAGGTGGTGTAACCGATCCTAAAGCCATCGAGCAGCAATCCCAGATGGCCAGCGAGATGGTCAGCGGCATGGCGGTCGGCACTCAACTGGCGACCCTGGTCGGCAGCGACGTGGTGTCCAAGCTGCACTACGCCAACAATGAAGTGACCTTCAACGGCCAGAAGATGACCGTTGAGCAGTTCATTGGCTTCGTGATGTCCAAAGTCGGTGCGGTGAGCGGCGCGCAGTAAGAATTTCGCCATCACCCCGAAATAAATAATGGGGGAGCGGGGTTGCCTGCGATAAGGGTCAAACGGTCGGCGCGTAGCCTTGCCGTCACCCCCTTATCGCACGCAACCCCGC